>CACYRB010000081.1 GCA_902776685.1 uncultured Prevotellaceae bacterium | reverse complement strand
CATGGCACAGGACGACACCGAGATTGCAATCGTCAACGCTGAAGGCGAAACCGAAATCTTCGAGCTGCCCGAAGCCATGACAGCCGAGGTGGACAGCCTGCTCAGGCTCTACACCTCGCAGACCTATCTGCAACCCGATGCCGACTGCAACAGTACCGACGTAGACCCCTATTTCGACGATGATGTTTACAAGCTGCGTCTGAGCCAGCTGCCCACCGTGATGGAAATGGCTTACAACGACGTCGTGAGGAAGTTCATCGACCGCTACACGAAAAACAGCCGCAAGTCGGTCAGCGTCATGCTCGGCCGCGGCAACTTCTACATGCCGATCTTCGAGGAGGCACTTGAAGCCTACGGCCTGCCTCTCGAACTGAAATACCTGCCCGTCATCGAGTCGGGCCTTAACCCCAATGCCGTCTCACATGTCGGTGCAACCGGACTGTGGCAGTTCATGCTCACCACCGGCAAGCAATACGGTCTTGAGGTGAACACGCTGGTCGACGAACGGCGCGACCCGCTGAAAGCCTCGTGGGCCGCAGCACGCTATCTGCGCGACCTCTACAAAATCTTCGGCGACTGGAACCTCGTCATCGCAGCCTACAACTGCGGCCCCGAGAACGTGAACAAGGCCATTCACCGTGCCAAGGGACAAAACGACTACTGGGTCATCTATCCCTATCTGCCGCGCGAGACACGAGGCTATGTGCCCGCCTTCATCGCTGCAAACTATGTGATGAACTACTACTGCGACCACAACATCTGCCCCATGCGCTCAGAACTGCCTGCCAAGACCGACACCATTGTCGTCAACCGCGACGTCCACTTCGAGCAGATAGCCAACGTGCTCGGTGCCAGCATAGACCAGCTGAAAGAGCTCAACCCGCAGTATCGGCAGAACATTGTCAACGGCGGCACCAAAGCCTCGGCCATCCGCATGCCGGCCGACATGGTCAACGCCTTCATCGACAAAGAAAACGAAATCTACTCCTACAACGCCGCAGAGCTGCTCACCAAGCGCACCGTGGTCGAAGTGAAAGACGATGTGCCCGACAACTCCGTCAGCACGTCAACCCGTCCGACCACCACCCGCCAATCGTCAACCCGCCAGTCAGCATCCCGCAGCACCGCATCGCAGAGCCGTCGCCATGGCAGCCGCGAGACGAGCTATAGCCGCAGCAGCCGAAGCAAGAACAGCCGCGACCGTCACTCCACAAGTCGCAGCCGCAAGAGCCGCAGCCCGCAGGAGGTCACCATCAAGAAAGGCGAGTCGCTCTCAACCATTGCCCGCAAGAACGGCACCACAGTAGAAAAGCTCAAGAAGCTCAACGGCATCAAGAACAGCAACATCCGAGCCGGAAAGAAGCTCAAAGTGAAGTAACAATCCTTCATCTCTCATCCCTCATCCGAAAGCATCCCTCATCCCTTCGTGAAATTCGTGAAATTCGTGGTAACATCCCTCATCCAGAAACAATGACCGAAGCCGAAGAAAACAAAATGGTAGAAGACGCTTTTCAGCGACTGCTCGACACCTACCTCGACTCACCCCACCGCAAGAAGGTCGACATCATCACCACGGCCTTCAACTTTGCACGTCAAGCCCACAAAGGCGTTCGACGGCTCTCGGGCGAGCCCTACATCATGCATCCGCTGGCCGTCGCACAGATAGCCAGTCAAGAGATGGGGCTCGGCTCCACCAGCATCTGCTCCGCACTACTCCACGACGTTGTCGAAGACACAGAGTACACCACCGAGGACCTGCAAAACATCTTCGGACCGAAGATAGCCGAAATCGTCGACGGACTCACCAAAATCTCAGGTGGCATCTTCGGCGACCACGCCTCGCCGCAGACCGAGAACCTCAAGAAGCTGCTGCTCACCATGAGCTCCGACATCCGCGTCATCCTCATCAAAATCTGCGACCGCCTTCACAACATGCGCACCCTCGAGTCGCAGCCCAAGAACAAACGATACAAGATTGCCGGCGAAACCCTCTACATCTACGCCCCTCTGGCCTACCGCCTCGGACTCAACCAAATCAAGAGCGAGCTCGAGAACCTCAGCTTCAAATACGAGCATCCCGAGACCTACGACAGCATCGTCCGACAGCTCAAGCTCACCCAGGAAGACCGCGACACCCTCTTTCATGAAATCACCGACCCCATACGCCAGCTGCTCGACCGTCAGCACATCACCTACCAGCTCAAGGCCCGCGTAAAAACGCCCTACTCCATTTGGCAGAAGATGCAGAACAAGAACATCCCCTTCGAGGAAATCTACGACATACTTGCCATCCGCATCATCATCACACCCAAGAACCCGCAAAACGAGAGCGAAGAGTGCTTCAACATCTATTCCCTGCTCAACCGAATCTACACCACCCAGAACGAGCGTCTGCGCGACTGGATTAACCACCCTAAGGCCAACGGCTACCAGGCCCTCCACACCACCATCATGACGCCCAAAGGCTGGATAGAGGTACAGATACGCACCGACCGCATGGACCAGATCGCCGAGCGCGGCATCGCCGCCCACTGGCGCTACAAGCTTCAGCAGCCCGACCTCAGCGACGAGGGAGAGCTTGGCAACTGGCTCACCACCATACAGGAAATCCTCAACGACCCGCAGCCCGACGCCCTCGACTTTCTCGACACCATAAAGCTCAACCTCTTCGCCAAAGAGATACTCGTCTACACCCCCAAGGGCGAATTCAAGACCCTGCCCGCCGGCTCCACCGCCCTCGACTTTGCCTACTACATCCACTCCTTCCTCGGCACCCACGCCATCGGCGCAAAGGTCAACCACAAGCTCGTGCCCATCAGCCACAAGCTTGCCAGCGGCGACCAGGTCGAAATCCTCACCTCGCCCACACGCCACCCCGAGCCCGAATGGCTCAGTTTTGCCCAGACCGCCAAGGCACAGACAAAAATCAAAGCCTCGCTTCGGCGCCGCGAGCGCGAGACACGCAAAGCCGGACAAGACCAGCTCAACCAGTGGCTCGCCGACAACAGCCTGCAACCCACCACCCTCGTGCTGCAGAACCTCATGCGGCAGCTCCACCAGCCCACCACCGACAGCCTCTACCTCGCCATCGGAGCCGGCACCGCCAACCTCAAGAAGGTCAAGCCCGCCACCCTCAACGCCAAGCCCGAGAAGCCCCGGCGGAAACGACAACGGAAACGACAACGCCCCCCTCCCGACCTCGCACCCATCCATCATCACCGTCACCGACGACAACTACGACCAGTTCCTGCACCCCAGCTGCTGCCATCCCATCCCCGGCGACGACATCCTCGGCTACATCGACCAGCAGAGCCGCATACAGATACACCGGCGCGACTGCCACGTGGCCGACAAGCTCAAGACCGGATTCGGCAAGCGCATCCTCCACGCACAGTGGGACATCCACAGCCAGCTCTTCACCGTCATCATCAACCTCGAAGGCATCGACCGCAAAGGAATCCTCCACGACGTGTCAGAGATACTCTCCCAGCAACTCAGCATCGACATCCGAAGCATCAACATCAACACCCAGCAAGGCATCTTCCGAGGCACCATACAGATGCGCATCCACAACCGCGAAGAAGCCCAGCACATCGCCACCAGCCTCAAGAAAATCGAAGGCGTGAAAGACACCGGCATCACCACATAAAAGGTGAAAAGGTGAAAAGTTGAAAAAAAAACTGAAAACTGAAAACCTATAACCCTATGACCAAGAAACCTATTATCACACTCGTCATTCTATTCGCCGCGTTCATCAATGTCACCGCGCAGCCTCTTCCCGAACAGTCAGAATCGCCTCTGTGGCTTCGCCATTCCGCCATCTCACCCGACGGACAAACCATCGCCTTCACCTATAAGGGCGACATCTACACCGTAGCCACGCAGGGTGGCGAAGCCCGGCAAATCACCACCCATCCAGCCTACGACACCCACCCTGTATGGAGTCCCGACGGCACAAGAATAGCGTTTGCCTCTGCACGCGAGGGCAGTCTCGACATCTACATCACCAGTCGCTACGGCGGCGAGCCCACACGTCTCACCACCAACAGTGCCGACGAAACGCCACTCACCTTCCGCGACGACAACCACCTGCTGTTCCTCAGCTATCAGATGCCCACCGCCCAGTCGGTCATCTTCCCCACCTCGCGTTTCCCGCAAGTCTACGAAGTGGAAACGCGCAGCGGCCTGCGACCGACGCTCTTCTCCCCCATCACCATGGAAGACCTCAGCATCAATGCGCAGGGCGACATGCTCTACCACGACATGAAAGGCTATGAAGACCCATTCCGCAAGCACCACGAGTCGGCCATTACCCGCGACATCTGGCTCTTCCGCCAAAATCAATTCGTCAAGCAGACCCAGTTTCGAGGCGAGGACCGCAATCCCGTATGGGCTGCCGACGGACAATCGTTCTACTATATCTCCGAGCAAGACGGCACCTTCAACGTCTACAAACGTGGTGTCAACGACAGCAACCCCACCCAGCTCACCCATTTCCGCGGCAACCCCGTACGCCATCTCAGTGTCAGCCGCGACCAGACACTCTGCTTCAGCTACGACGGAGAGCTCTACACGCTCACCCCGGGTGCCACGCCGCAGAAGGTGAACATCAGCATCACGCGCGACCGCAACGACACCGACCTCATCCGCCAGCGACTCTCGTCGGGTGCCCGCGAGATAGCCCTCTCGCCCAGCGGCAAGGAGATTGCCTTCATTGTTCACGGCGACCTTTTTGTCACCTCGACCGAATATCGCACCACCCGCCAGATTACCGACACGCCCGAGCAGGAGCGCAGCATCAGCTTCTCGCCCGACGGGCGCAGCATCGCCTACGCCTCTGAGCGCGGCGGCCATTGGCAAATCTACCAGTCCACCCTCAAAAAATCCGACGAAAAGCTGTTCACCTATGCCACCGAGATAGAGGAAGAACGGCTCACCCAGACCGACATCACCTCGTTTCAGCCGCAGTACAGCCCCGACGGCAAGTCGATTGCCTACATCGAAGACCGCGGTGCCCTGCGCATCATCGACCTGAAGACAAAAGCCGTGCACACAGCCATGGACGGCCGCTACAACTTCTCCTACAGCGACGGCGACGAGTGGTTCGAGTGGAGTCCCGACTCGCGGTGGCTGCTCTCGAGCTACATCGGCGAAGGCGGCTGGCACTCGGCCGACGTGGCACTGGTCAGTGCCGACGGCAAGACGCTCCACAACCTCACCCAGAGCGGCTACAAGGACAGCCGTGCACGCTGGGCCATGGACGGCAAGGCCATCATCTTCTCGAGCGACCGCGCCGGCTACCGCAGCCACGGCAGCTGGGGTTCGGAGTACGATGTCTACATCATGTTCCTCGACCTTGAAGCCTACGAGCAGTTCAGCATGAACAAGGAGGAGAAACAGCTGGCCGACGAACAGAAGAAGGCAGAGAAGGAGGCCCGCGAGAAAGAGAAGGAAGACGAGAAGCAAAACCCTGCCAAGAAACCCAAGGCCGACAGCGACAGCACGCCGAAGCAGCTGGTGTTCGACCTCGAGAACTGCCGCGACCGCGTCGTGCGACTCACCACCAACTCGTCCCACCTCGGCGACGCCATCCTCAGTCCTGGCGGCGACACGCTCTACTACCAGACATCCTTCGAGGGCGGGCTCGACCTGTGGAAGCGCGAAATCAGGGAAGGCAAGACACAGAAACTGCTGTCGGGCATCAGCGGACGCATGGTGGCCGACAAAGATTTCAAGAACCTCTACGTCAGTTCGGGCGGCATCAGGAAAGTGGACCTCGGCAAGAACAGCATCACGAGAATCGACTATGAGGCCACGTTCAACTACCAGCCCTACCGCGAACGCGAATACATCTTCGACCACATCTGGCAGCAGGTGAAAGACAAGTTCTACGTCGAAGACCTGCACGGCACCGACTGGGAGGGCTACCGTGAGACCTACCGCCGCTTCCTGCCCCACATCAACAACGAATACGACTTCCGCGACATGCTCAGCGAGATGCTGGGCGAGCTCAACGGCTCGCACACCGGTGCCCGCTACTACCCCTCGGGGGCTTCGCTGAAGACAGCCTGTCTCGGACTGTTCTACGACAACAGCTACGACGGCGACGGCCTGCGCATCGAGGAGGTCATCCGTCGCGGACCTTTCGCCGTGAAGAACACGGGCGTCACCGCCGGATGCATCATCGAGAAAATCGACGGCACACCCATTCTGAAGGGCTGCGACTACAACAGCCTGCTCGACGGCAAGGCCGGCAAACCCGTGCGCGTCACCGTCTTCAACCCGCAGACCAAGAAGCGCTTCGACGTCAGCGTGAAAGCCATCAGCAACAGCCAGCAGACCGAACTGCTCTATCGCCGATGGGTCGACCGCAACCGTCAGCTCGTCGACAGCCTGTCGGACGGACGACTGGCCTACGTCCACGTGAAAGCTATGGACAGCGAGAGCTACCGCACCGTCTATCGCGAGCTGCTCAACGAGAAAAACAGGAAGTGCGAGGCGGTCATCGTCGACGAGCGTCACAACGGCGGCGGCTGGCTGCACGACGACCTCTGCAACCTGCTCAACGGACAACTCTACCAGAAGTTCATTGCCCACGGGAAATATCTGGCTGACGAACCCTTCACCCGATGGAACAAGCCCTCGTGCGTGCTGGTCTGCGAGAACGACTACAGCAACGGCCACGGCTTCCCCTGGGCCTACAAGACGCTGGGCATCGGCCGACTAATCGGCACACCCGTAGCAGGCACCATGACCGCCGTGTGGTGGGAAACGCTCATCAACGGCATGGTGTTCGGCATCCCGCAGGTGGGCTGCATGGGGCTCGACGGAAAGTATCACGAGAACAACGAGCTGTGGCCCGACGTCGAGGTCTACAACACGCCCGAAGACTTCATCAACGGTCACGACACCCAGCTCGAACGAGCCGTCAACGTCATGCTGGGAAGAGAATAGCCGACCAGACAGAATTTTAAGATTTCTTTACACCGAAAAGTTAAAAATCCGTAACAAAAACGTTACGGATTTTTTCGTGAAATAGGAATCGAAAATGGATAAACATTCGGTTTTAAGTTGTATATACGCATATTTATTTCCCGCCCACAAACCTCCGTTTCCGAAACATATATGTTTGGGGTTGCAAAACATGGTCTTTTACAGCCCAAAACACGGTCTTTTGCACCCCGAAAGCTTATCTTTTACAAGGTGAAACATATATGTTTCGCAAATGAGTAATGAGCAACGGGTAATGAATAACGAGCTAATGCGCTGGCCGACAACGAATTGGCAAAAGTCGCTCATTTTCGCGTTATTTGCCGACAAAAAATTTTTTTTTGAAAAAAATCAAGTTTTGAGCCACTTTTGAACACTCAAAAATCTTAACGAAGGTTAAAAAACTGTTTCATTTCGGCGATTTTCTGTCTTCCGGTGTCGCGACCAATCTGGTAGACACGTTCCATCTCGTCGGGGTCGTGGCTGATGTGGCCGATGGGCAAGGCTTGAGGCGGACGGACGACGAGGGCGCGACCGGCCTGCTCCTCGGCTGCCACATAGTCGAGCTGGGCGTTGTACATCTCGTGGCGGCGGGCCATGGCTTCGACGAAAGCGGGATAGCGGCGGTAGGCCACGCGCATGAGGGGCAGCAGACCGAGCTTGCGCTTGCGGTAGCCCTCGGGCTGGGTCAGCACGACGATGTTGCGGCGGTAGCCCATCTGCTGGAAGGCTCGGAGGGGTATGCTGTCGGCCACGCCGCCGTCGAGCAGCTTTCGGCCGTCGAGCCTGACGATGCGCGAGCAGAGGGGCATCGACGCCGAGGCTCGCATCCACTCCAGCCCGTCGTAGTCGACACGGGTGAGCTGCCGATAGACCGCCTCGCCCGTCTCGACGTCGGTACACACCACATAGTAGGCCATGGGGCTCTGCTGAAAGGCTTGCTTGTCGAAGATGTCGAGATGTTCGGGAACATAGTGGTAGGCATAGGCTGCGCCGAAGAGGTCGCCCGTGAACAGCAGCGAGCGCACCGAGCAATAACGGGAGTCGCGGGCAAAGCGTTTGTTGTAGCGTATGGCACGCCCCTGCTGCCCCGACTTCATGTTGCAACCGAAGGCGGCACCCGCCGACACGCCGATGATGCCGTCGGGCAACACGCCCGCAGCCATCATCTCGTCAATCACGCCAGCGCTGAACAGTCCGCGCATGGCTCCGCCTTCAAGTACAAGTCCGTTCATCTCAATGAGTAATGAGTAATGCAAAAATACAAAATAATTGTCAATTATGCGTTATATTGTTTTTAGTTTTTGGTTTTTAGTTTTCAGTTTTTAGATTTTTTTAAGGTTAACTATTCAAGTTTCGCAAGCTTCGCTTGCTCTGGAGTTAACGGGAGTTAGCCAACTACGTTGGCGGAAGTTAACGGAAGTTAGCAGACGATAGTTCTCGCGATAGGAAAAACTATTGTCCGTTAACTCTCGCGATAGGAAAAACTATTGTCCGTTAACTCCACAGGCTGAAAGCCTGTTAACTCCCGATAACTCCTGTTAACTACTAACATGCGAAAGTTGTGTTAACTATTAACCAATAAAAAATTTATGCATTATGCATTATGAATTAATTTTGTACCTTTGGCATACGCCGAAGGTAGGCTGCATCTCAACAATAAAAATAAAAAAATGTTTTTTTATTTTGTATTGTATTCGATTTGCACTACCTTTGCAGGCTGAATAGTACACACAACGCGCGTGAGAAGGAAAACCATCATAGCATTCATGTTGCTTGTTGCCATGTTTGTGGCAGCAGGCATACCGCGTATGACGGCCCCCGAAACTTCCACGCCCCCCCCTTCGTCCCCCGAGGGGGATACGATAGGTCCACGGACAGGAAAAACTATTGTATCCCCCACGGGGGACGAAAGGGGGGCCATGGGGGCCGTGAGGGCACTGCCTTCCGACGACGACTCGCTCCGCATGGCTATCGAGGCGCACAACAAGCAGGTGGACGACAGCATTCGCCTCGACTCACTCTATCGCACCAAGGCCAACGGCATCGAGGCTCCCATCAACTACGAGGCGAAGGACTCGATGGTCTATCACGCCGACACGAAGTCGGCATGGCTCTTCGGTAAGGCAGAAGTGAAATACCAGAGCTACGACCTGAAGAGCGAACGCATGATGGTGAACATCGACAGCTCGCTCATCCGCTCGACGGGTGTGCGCGACACTACCGACACGCTGGGCATCAAGCAAGTGGGAACACCCGAGTTCACCATGGGACAGGATGGCTACGAGAGCCGCAACATCACGTTCAACTTCAAGTCGAAGAAGGGTCTCATTGGCGACGTCTATACCGAACAGCAGGACGGATTCATCAGAGGTAAGATTGCAAAGCGCGATGCCGAAGGCAACCTCTATCTGGGTCACGGCACCTACACCACCTGCGACAAGGAGCATCCCGACTTCTACATCGCCCTGTCGCGTGCCAAGGTGCGACCGGGAAAGGATGCCGTGTTCGGACCGGCCTACCTCGTCGTGGCCGACGTGCCGCTGCCACTGGCCATCCCCTACGGCTTCTTCCCCTTCACGAAGAGCTATTCCAGCGGATTCATCATGCCCTCCTACGGCGACGAGAAAGACCGCGGATTCTACTTGCGCGACGGCGGCTACTACTTCGCCATCAGCGACAAGTGGGACCTGAAACTCATCGGAGAAATCTACACAAGGGGCTCGTGGGGTTTATCGGCTGCATCGAACTACAACAAGCGCTACAAATATAACGGATCGTTCCTCTTCAGCTATCAGGACACGAAGACGGGCGACAAAGGGCTGCCCGACTATCAGCGGCAGGAGAGTTTCAAGGTGCAATGGCACCACCAGCAAGACAGCAAGGCCAACCCCTTCTCGTCGCTCTCGGCAAGTGTGAACTTCGCCACCAGCAGCTACGAACGCAACAACCTCACGTCGATGTACAACCCGCAGGCACTGACACAGTCGACACGAACCTCATCGGTGTCGTACAGCACATCGTTCTCGAGCATCGGCATGAGCATCAGCACTTCGGCCAATCTGGCACAGAACATGCGCAACTCTACCATTCAGATGACGCTGCCCGACCTGAACGTCTCTATCTCGCGCTTCTATCCTTTCCGCCGCAAGCACGTCGCAGGAAAGGAACGGTGGTATGAGAAGATTGCCATGAGCTACACCGGACGCATGTCGAACAGCATCACCGACAAGGAAGACCACATCATGAAGGCCAACCTCATCAAGGAATGGCGTAACGGATTCGAACATCGCGTACCCATCAGCGGAAACTTCACCATACTGAACTATCTCAACGTGAGCCCCTCGATAAACCTGACCGACCGCATGTACACCAACAAAATCATGCGCTCGTGGGACAACGACCGGCAAGTGGAGGTGACCGACACCACATACGGCTTCCACAACGTCTACGACTGGAACCTGGCACTCGGTCTGTCGACCAAGCTCTACGGATTCTGGACTCCCATCAAGGCCGTGAACAAGATGCTCGGCGACAAGATTCAAACCATCCGCCACGTGCTCACGCCCTCCCTCAGCTTCAGCTACGCACCCGACTTCGGGTCCTCGCGCTACGGCTATTGGGAATCCTACCAGAAGACCGACGCCGAAGGCAACGTCTCGCTCGTGGATTATTCTCCCTATGCCAACGCACTCTTCGGTGTGCCGGGACGTGGACGCACAGGTAGCGTCACCATGGCGCTGGAGAACAACCTGGAGATGAAGATAAAGTCGGAAAAAGACTCCACCGGATTCAAGAAAATCAGTCTCATCGACAACCTCGGACTGCGCATGTCCTACAACATGGCAGCCAAAGACCGCCCGTGGAGCGACCTCACCATGAACATCCGACTGAAATGGTGGAAGTCGTACACGTTCAACATGAACGCCGTATTTGCCACCTATGCCTACGAGCTCGACGAAAACGGCCGACCCTATGTGGGCAACCACACCGAATGGGGCTATGGACGATTCGGACGATTCCAAGGCATGTCGCAGAACTTCTCGTTCACCCTGACACCCGACAAACTCAAAAAATGGTTCAGCCGAGGTGACGACGATGAAGACGACGAGCAACGCAACAAGGACGACGAAGAAGGTATCGACACCGACATCGAGACCAACATCGACGACGACATGGTCAACGCGCAACGCGGAGCCAAGCGCAAACGCTCAGGAGGAAAAGCCGAAACCGACGAAGACGGCTACATGAAGTTCTCCATGCCCTGGTCGCTCACCTTCGGCTACGGCATCACCATGCGCGAACATACCGACGTCAAGAAGTTCAACACCAAGCGCATGCGCTATCCCTACCGCTTCACACAGACGCTCAACTGCAGCGGCAACGTGCGCATAGCCGACGGATGGAACATCTCGTTCTCGTCAGGCTACGACTTCGAGGCCCACAAGATTTCCATGACCACAGCCTCACTGCAACGCGACCTGCACTGCTTCAACATGTCGTGCTCGGTCGTACTCGCACCCTATACAAGCTATAACTTCAGCTTCCGCTGCAACGCCTCTACCCTGACCGACGCCCTGAAATACGACAAGCGCAGCGGCTACTCCAACGCCGTACAGTGGTATTAAGCGCTTCGCTGGTGAATAATGAATAATGAATAATGAGTAATTAACACCATTAGCATGTAGGGACGCGGCGTGCCGCGTTAGGTAGCTCGGTAGAGAGAATAGAAAGTCCTAGATAATCCTAGAAATAAAACGCTTAAAAATGAAACAAATCAACTTCGACCAAATCATCGACCGCTCAAAAAGCGGTGCCATCTGCTATGACGGCCTAAACCAATACTTCGGACGCAACGACCTGCTGCCCCTGTGGATTGCCGACATGGATTTCGCAACACCCTCATTCATCATCGACGCCCTGCGCAAAAGACTAGAGCACCCCATCCTCGGCTACACGCAAGAGCCCGAAGCCTACCGCCAAGCCATCATCGACTGGGTGGCCTCGCACCACCAATGGAAAATAGAACGCGAATGGATTCGCTACATCCCGGGCATCGTGAGAGGCATCGGCACCGTCGTCAATGCCATGACATGCCCCGACGACGAGATTGTCATCATGACACCCGTCTATCATCCCTTCCGCCTCGTGCCCGAAGGCAACGGCCGTACCGTCATCCAATGTCCGCTCAACACCGACGGCGAGATGCCCACCATCGACTTCGACAAACTGGCCAGCGTATGCAACGACCGCACCCGCCTGCTCATCTTCTGCAACCCTCACAACCCCATCGGCATCTGCTGGGACCGAGAGACGCTCATCCGTCTGGCCGACTTCTGCTACGAAAGAAACCTACTCGTCATCTCCGACGAGATTCACTGCGACATGGCACTCTTCGGACACAAGCACATCCCCTTTGCCAGCGTGAGCCAGAAGGCCGCCGACATCAGTATCACCTTCCAGGCTCCCACAAAGACATTCAACATTGCCGGCGTGGTATCATCCCACACCATCGTGCCCAACGAAAAAATCAGGAAAAAGTATTTCGGATGGCTGGAAGCCAACGAGTTCGACTTCCCGCATCTCTTCGCACCCATCGCCACCATCGCTGCCTTCAGCAAGGAAGGCGAAGAGTGGCGACAGCAGATGCTGCACTATGTGGAGGACAACATCCGCTTCGTTGAAGACTATTGCCGCGAACAAATGCCACAGTTGCACCCTGTGCGCCCGCAGTCGTCGTTCCTCGTATGGCTCGACTGTCGCGGTCTCGGCCTCAACCACGACGGACTCTTCGACCTCGTCGTCAATCGTGCCCATATCGCACTCAACGACGGTGCCATGTTCGGAAAAGAAGGAACAGGCTGCATGCGCCTCAACGTCGGTATGCCCCGCGCCATCATCCGTCAGGCACTCGACCAGTTGCGACAAGCAGTCGGCGGTTAGTTTTGTAGGGACGCGGCGTGCCGCGTTATCGGTTTTTAGTTATCAGTTTTTAGTTTTTTCAACTTTTCAACTTTTCAACTTTTACATAAGTTCACGCTCCTTGCCAATTCGCTTTTTCTTGCCGTCGAAGCCGTAGAATTCATCGTGAATCCTATATCGCATTTCGGCATTATTTGCGGCATCAGGGTTGATGCAGCGGGGCACGATTATGCAGAAACCATCACTCGTTTTGTAGAATCCTGCACCGTTGTCAATCAGTTTCGTACGAAGCGATTGCGTGTTTATTTGATAGACGAAACAGGAAAACGGAGTGCCGTTTGCTAGAATGTCGGTCACCACGTAAACATACCTGCCATCGGGACTCGGAAACGCCGTCATCTCTGGCACACCTTCTCCTTCTATTAAAACGTCATCAATCCTTTTGTCGTCCACCCATAGCTCCCATAGCATGTCGTCGGTTTGCTTCACGAAAAACCTGCGAAGCTTCCCGTCTTTGTCGCGTACCTCTATACAATAATCCTCATCCGCTGTTGACATTGACGCTAAGGAGTCGTCGGTTCCCGTCATCACTGACACAAACCTGTCTCCCCGTCCACAGCTAATCCCAAAGAAACCGGTAACCACCAGGACCGACACCAATATAAATATAGACTTCTTCATCGCTTAATACGGTTTGTTTCGTTTTTCAAAAAAATGAATCAGACGAGAGCGGTTACAGAAATGGCAACTGCATCCCTACTCATCCTCTTCTTCATCAAAAATCTCTGGGAAAAGTTCCATTTGCTCCATTCCCGCCGAGTTGCCGAACATGAAATCGTTGAACCGGCAGATATTGTCGCACGATGCCATGTAACCAAAGAGATTGATGGCATACACATCCGTCGGATGGTCGACAATCTGCTTAAGAATAGTGTTCAGACAGCGGTTACGCATCGTGTTATATTCCAGATTCGGAATGATTCCGTCGCGCGACGGACTTGTTTCCAACTGCTTCAGGCACCGCCACGTGCGCCACACTTCTATCAGGAAACGCGAATACTTACCGCTTTTCATCAGATTAGCCAGCAGGGGAACAGCCTTATTCTGCCCCTCATGTCGTTGCTGATGGGCATATTCAATGGTGTAGATACATTCCACATCGAAATTCTCGGCCTGCTTTGCCTTCGAGAGAAGAAGACGCTCGTTCTCGTTCGACTGTGTCTTCCGCAGTTCATAGACCGAATTGTAGTCGGGAACAAACTGTCCGAAATCCAGATACTGCGCAAATTCCTCAGCCGAATATTTCCCATAGCGCTCCAGTGCAAAACGCTTGGAAAGATATTTGCCGTAGCTGTCGCGTATTTTTTCAACTTTAGCCCATAAGGCCGTGTCACCCATTTCCCACTGAGCCGTGTCTTTCGGCATTACTTTTTTCAGCGCATTCACATACTTGCCGGCCTCGGCAGCAACATTCTTATCCTTGAAGACATCGGTCCTTACACGTCCAATCTCTTCGTTCACGACGAGGCCGAGACGGAACCATAGTTCAACATCGCAATACGTATTGTGAAATATGGCAAAGCCATTGGTCAAGTCAGCCATGTCGTCAACGATAGGCTGGCCCGCCCGCTTCGCGTCAGGCACGAAATAGAAATTCTTGTCCGACAGCGTCTCAAAATCTATCTCTTCAAGTTCAACACTGTCTGTCTCTTCCTTTTCATCGTTCTCAGCCACCCGGTCATTCGCTTTGACCATCCGCATATATGCCCCAGCCGATACGACAAGAACCATAGCAATCACAATACTAAATATAAGCTTCTTCATTTTTTGCGACAAAATTAAACCATTCTTCCCACGTCACCAAACTTTTTCTCTCCGCAAGCCTTGCGGAAGCAATCTGTTATTCCTCAAAGTCAGACTGGTCCACGTCGCCAGCCACATCGGCAGGATGAAGTCCTCCAGGCAGAGCCTCTTCACTCTTAATCATCTCGATGTTGGTGCGCTCAATGACGTTCAGGCGGATGGCACTGTTGTCTTTGCAAGGCTTATACCAAGGCTTCGAGCCAAACCACTGCTGCAGGTCTTCCGATTCAAAGCGATAGCCATGACGGGCAAGAATCTCGTTGCGCATGAGTCGCAACTCCTCACGAGGAATGTTTTCGAGATAGGCTCTGTTGAGCAGGGCGGTGCAAAGGATGTCGCTGCGCTGTTCCGACTCCAGCATTGCCTGTTGGTCTAAGCAGTCCTCCAGATTGTCGGGGGTGAGCACCAAGATGCGCATGGCATCGCCGTTTGGCTTGCGAAGGGCCAGAAACTTCATACCTTCCTGATTGACATACTGCACGCGCCATCCAAACTCGGCAAACAGGTAGGGTGGCTCGTCGGCCTGTCGGCTGGGTTGCAGCGTGTATTCACCCTGCTTGCCCTTCACCTTTTCCAGGGTAATCTCACTGTCGGGTTCGCCCATGGGGTCACCACTTGTCATGTAGACGATGTTTCCCATGCGTACTTCTTGCACGGTGTACAGCGTGTGTCCGTCGAAGAACTTGTCTCCTTTACGAATGGTCTGTGCCTGAGCTGCAAGTGTGCAGGCAAGCACTGCGATGATTGATAAAACAATTCTTTTCATATCCGATAAGTTGCTAATAAAATTTACAATTTGACGATTGACGATTTATTTTTTTAATTTTTCGATTTTTCAACTTTTCAACTTTTTAACTTTTCAACTTTTCAATGTCTGCCTGTTCGCCGACCACCCACACGACATCGCCTCGTTCAAAACGACGATGCGGATTGACGAGCGTGAGGTTGCGCTGACCTTCTTCAACGCCGACCACCATACAGCCATATTGGTCGCGCAGGCCGCTCTCGCGCATCGTCTTGCCGATGAGCGGACTGTCTGCACCGACAATCATCTTGTGCAGTTTCATCTCGCGCTTCTCAATCTCCGGGTCTTCTTCGACAAGCTCGTCGCGCATCGACGACGCAAACAGATGCATCTGCTCATCGTCGCCGATAACCTGAATGCGGTCGCCGGGGAAAATTACGTCTTCGCCACCGGGAATGTTGATGCGCTGATGCCCACGCAGGATGCTGCTGATGTGCACACCGAAGCGTGCGCCGATGCGCAACTCCTGCAGGCTTTTGCCTGCCCATTGCGAGTCGCGCGGCACCTCAAAGTCTTCTATATGAATGTCGCGGTCGAGCAGATGGCCCTCAAACAGCGGACGTTTCTTGCCATGCACCCGCGCCTCGATGTCGCGCGAACGCAGGTTCTGCACAAACACACGCTCCAGTCGGATGCTGCGCTTCTTCAATCCGCGCGAGAGCACCATCAGGATAATGGCTACAAGAGCCAGCGTGACGATGAGCGCATTCTTGAAGCGCGACAGGTAGTTTATGATGTAGAACACAAAGCCTGCGGCAATCACCACACGCGCCAACACCGTGAACAGCAACGGCAACCGGTTGATACGCCGCTCGGTCCACAACGCCTTGAACTCTTCGCTGTGGTTTTTCTTCATCACCATTGCACGCAGGAAAGGCGATATCAACATCAGCGTCAGCAGACCCGTCACACCGTTTGCCCACCAGTGGAACTCCCATGTAGGATGAATGTTACGGGCAAAGGGCAGGAAGAGTGAAAACATCACCGTGATGACGGCAGCCGTGAGAATGGAATAGACCACGGTGTAGCCCGTCATCTGCACGAGCAGCGTCCGCCAGTTGTTCTTCTCCGTCACTGTCGACTGCTCAGCCGATCCCAGATGGTTCAACCTGCGCAGCCAACGCTTGGGCATCCGTTGCTCCAGCAACCGATAGGCCGGCTCGGCAAGCCTAATCATGTAAGGCGTGAGGAAGGTTGTCACTACCGAAACAGCCACGACAACCGGATAGAGGAAGTCGCCGATGACCCCGAGCGAAAGGCCCAACGACGCAATGATGAAGGCAAACTCGCCTATCTGCGCCATGGAAAAGCCGCAACGCATGGCGGTCTTCAGGGGCTGACCGCTCAACAGGAAGCCTGCCGAACCGAAGATGCCCTGTCCCAAGAGGATGGTCAGCACCAATGTCACGATGGGGAGGGCATAATCTACAAGCACCTTCGGGTCGACCAACATACCCACCGACACGAAGAACACGGCGCCAAACAGGTTCTTCACCGGTTCTACCACGCGCTCAATCTTTTCTGCCTCAATGGTCTCAGCCAGGATGCTTCCCATCACAAACGCGCCGAAAGCCGAGCTGAAGCCCGCCTCGGTAGCCACCACCGCCATCAGGCAACAGAGCCCGAGCGCCACGATGAGCAGTGTCTCGTCGGTCATCAGTCGTCGCGTGCGCCGCAAGAGCAGGGGAATGAAGAAGATGCCCACCACAAACCACAGCACAAGAATGCCTCCCAGCTTCAGCACGCTGTAGAGCATCTGACCACCGTCCGGACTGCTACCGCTGGCAATGGTCGATAGCATCACCATCATCACAATGGCCAGGATGTCCTCCAGAATGAGCACACTCATCACCAGCGAGGCAAAGCGCTGCTGGCGAAGGCCCATGTCGTCGAAGGCCTTATAGATAATCGTCGTCGACGACATGGCGAGCATACCGCCGAGGAAGATGCAGTTCATCTGTGTCCAGCCAAACAGCTTGCCCACGCAGACACCCAGCATCATCATCGAGAAAATGATGGTGCACGCCGCGATGACCGGCGACAGACCCATCTTCAGTATCTTCTTAAACGAGAATTCCAACCCCAAAGAGAATAACAGGAACATCACACCGATGTCGGCCCACGTCTGAATGTTCTCCTTGTCAACCACCGAAGCCACATAGGGCATGTGGGGCGAGACCAGAAATCCCGCCACGATATATCCCAGCACAAGCGGTTGCTTGAGCTTCTTAAACACCAGCGTCACCACCCCGGCAACAACCAGTATCAGAGCCAGGTCCTTAATCAGCGCTTCCATCGTTCAACAATCAACATAAAGACACATTACATTTTAGACATAGAGACTTTTTATTTCTTTCCGACAGAGAGACATAGAGACATTTATTTCTTTCCGACAGAGAGACATAGAGACATTTATTTCTTTCCGACAGAGAGACATAGAGACATTTATTTCTTTCCGACAGAGAGACATAGAGACTTTTTATTTCTTTCCGACAGAGAGACATAGAGACATTTATTTCTTTTTGACAGAGAGACATAGAGACATTTTATTTCTCGCGCCAATACAAGCGATACTTACGGCGTATTTCTATCACATCTCCACCAAAATTAATCAAAAGTCCATCATCAATACCGGTAGCATTTAAATAGTTTACAAGTTGAACTTCATGTACAGGTGCTATTGTTCTCACAGCTTTCAGTTCTATAATACATTTCCCTTCAGCAATTATGTCTGCCCGATATTCACCTAAAACATGTCCTTTGTAATTAACAGAAAATGCAACCTCAGTATCAACATGGATTCCTCTTTCTTGAAGCTCTATTAGCAAAGCATTCTTATAGATTTTTTCTTCATAGCCAGGTGGAAATTCGTGTCGTATTATTTTAGCACTCTCAACTATTTCTCTTATCAAGTCTTCTGTATCCCACTGATTTTCCATTAATAAAACATCCTTTCTTTTCATTAATATGTCTCTTTGTCTCTCTGTCAAAAAACATTCTGTCTCTTTGTCTCTCTGTCAAAAAAAACATTCTGTCTCTCTGTCTCTCTGTCAAAAAAACATTCTGTCTCTTTGTCTCTCTGTCAAAAAAACATTCTGTCTCTTTGTCTCTCTGTCAAAAAACATTCTGTCTCTTTGTCTCTCTGTCAAAAAAACATTCTATCTCTTTGTCTCTCTATCAAAAAACATTCTGTCTCTTTGTCTCTCTGTCAAAAAAAACATTCTGTCT
>CACYRB010000080.1 GCA_902776685.1 uncultured Prevotellaceae bacterium | reverse complement strand
AAAGACAAAAATAAACAGATTAAATAAAAATAAGGTAAAAAGATGAACAAAGGAAAAGCAGATGTGCTCTTAGGACTCCAGTGGGGTGATGAAGGCAAAGGAAAAGTGGTCGACGTGCTGACCCCGCAATACGATGTGGTTGCCCGTTTCCAAGGCGGTCCCAATGCCGGACATACCCTTGAGTTCGAAGGACAGAAATATGTGCTCAGAAGCATTCCGTCAGGCATTTTCCAAGGCGGAAAAATCAACATCATCGGCAACGGTGTCGTCTTGGCTCCCGACCTCTTCATGGCCGAAGCCGAAGAACTGGCCAAGAGCGGACACGAGTTGAAGTCGCGGCTCTACATTTCGAAGAAAGCCCATCTCATCATGCCCACCCACCGGTTGCTCGACGCTGCTCAGGAGGCCGCCAAAGGTTCAAACAAAGTCGGCACGACGGGCAAGGGCATCGGTCCGACCTACACCGACAAGGTGTCGCGGAGCGGTCTTCGTGTCGGCGATATTCTCGAAGGCTTCGAAACTAAATACGAAAGCCACAAGGCCCGCCACCTCGACATGTTGCGCACGCTCAACTTTGCCCTGCCTGCCGACTTCGCCGACGTCGAGCGTCGTTGGATGGAGGGCATCGACTATATGCGTCAGTTCCCGCTTGTCGATAGCGAGCACGAAATCAACCGCCTGCTCGCCGAAGGCAAATCGGTGTTGTGCGAAGGCGCTCAGGGCACCATGCTCGATGTCGATTTCGGCAGCTATCCCTTTGTCACCTCGTCGAACACCATCTGTGCCGGCGCATGTACGGGCTTGGGCATCGGACCGAACAAGATAGGTAGCGTCTTTGGCATCATGAAAGCCTATTGCACCCGCGTGGGCGCAGGACCATTCCCGACAGAGCTCTTCGACGAAAACGGCAAGACGCTTCGCGACCTCGGCCATGAGTATGGAGCCGTCACTGGACGTGAGCGTCGTTGCGGTTGGATCGACCTCGTCGCCCTCCGCTATAGCATCATGGTCAACGGCGTGACCGAGCTCATCATGATGAAGAGCGATGTGCTCGACTCCTTCAAGACCATCAAGGCATGTGTGGCCTACAAGCAGAACGGAACCCTCATCGACCATTTCCCCTATTCCATAGAAACAGGCATCGAGCCCGTCTACGAGGAACTGCCCGGTTGGCAAACCGACATGACCCACATGCAAAGCGAAGAGGAATTTCCGCAGGCTTTCAAAGACTACATCACCTTCCTTGAAGCCCAGCTCCAGACTCCTATCAAGATTGTTTCAATCGGTCCCGACCGCGAACAAACCATTGTGAGAGGTTAATAAAGTTGAAAGGTTGAAAAGTTGAAAGGTTGAAAAACTCTACACCCTACACTATGAACTATGAATAAACCCAGCATACCCAAAGGAACTCGCGACTTCTCGCCTGTAGAGATGGCGAAGCGCAACTATATTTTCAATACCATCCGTGACGTCTATGCGCTCTACGGCTTTCAGCAGATAGAGACTCCCTCGATGGAGACGCTTCAGACGCTCATGGGCAAGTATGGCGAAGAGGGCGACAAGCTGCTCTTCAAGATTCTCAACTCGGGCGACTGTCTGGCGAAGGTCAGCGACGAGGAACTCATTGAGCGCAACCCCGCCCACCTCTCTGCACGCATGTGCGAGAAAGGCCTGCGCTACGACCTCACCGTGCCGTTCGCCCGCTACGTGGTCATGCACCGCGAAGAGCTGCAGCTGCCGTTCAAGCGCTATCAGATTCAGCCCGTATGGCGTGCCGACCGCCCGCAGAAAGGACGCTATCGCGAGTTCTATCAGTGCGATGCCGACGTAGTTGGCAGCGACTCGCTGCTCAACGAGGTCGAGCTCATGCAGATTGTCGACACCGTCTTCCAGCGTTTCGGCATTCGCGTGCAGATTAAAATCAACAACCGCAAGATTCTCTCCGGCATTGCTGAGGTCATCGGAGCCGCCGACAAGATTGTCGACATCACCGTGGCTATCGACAAGCTCGACAAGATAGGCATCGACAACGTCAACGACGAGTTGCGTGGCGACGGTCTCAGCGAGGAGCAGATTGAAAAGTTGCAGCCCATCATCATGCTCAGCGGCACCAACGACGAGAAGCTGGCAACCATTGCCAGCGTGCTCAGTGCGTCGGAGACAGGAGTGAAAGGTGTAGAGGAGACTCGCTTCATCCTTGACACTCTTAAGTCGCTCGGATTGAAGAACGAGGTGCAGCTCGACCTCACGTTAGCCCGTGGCTTGAACTACTACACTGGAGCCATCTTCGAGGTGAAGGCACTCGACGTGCAGATAGGCAGCATCACCGGCGGCGGACGCTACGACAACCTCACCGGCATCTTCGGTATGCCCGGACTTTCCGGCGTAGGCATCTCGTTTGGTGCCGACCGCATCTACGACGTGCTCAATGCGCTCGACCTCTATCCCGCCGATGCACTCAACGCCACCCAGCTGCTGTTCATCAACTTCGGAGAAGCCGAGACCGCCTACATCCTGCCCGTCGCTGCACAGGCACGTAAGGCCGGCATCGCCACCGAAATCTACCCCGATGCGGTGAAGATGAAAAAGCAGATGAGCTACGCCAACGCCAAGGGCATTCCCTTCGTGGCACTCGCAGGCGAAAACGAGATGGCCAGTCGGCAGATTACGCTTAAGAACATGACCACCGGCACCCAGCAGCTCGTCGCCATCGACGACCTTGTCAACGAGCTAATTCAGAAACAATCATAAATTCCTTATTAGTATTATAGTAGTAATTTAAAAAACAGAAACATTATGAAGAAAAAATTTATTTGTACCGTATGCGGTTACATTCACGAGGGCACCGAGGCTCCCGAGCGCTGCCCCATCTGTAAGGCTCCTGCAGCCAAGTTCAAAGAACTCGAAGACGAAGGCGACACGCCTACCTTCGCTACTGCCCATATCCTCGGCGCAGCCCGTAAGGAGGGTGCCGACGAAGAGATGATTAAAGACCTTGAGTCGCATTTCTCAGGCGAGTGCGGCGAGGTCGGTATGTATCTCGCCATGAGCCGTCAGGCCGACCGCGAGGGTTATCCCGAGATCGCTGAAGCTTTTAAGCGCTATGCTTTCGAAGAGGCAGAGCATGCCAGCAAGTTCGCTGAGCTGCTCGGCGACGTGCTCGGCTCTACCAAGGCCAACCTCGAGGCACGCATCGCAGCCGAGAAGGGCGCATGCGAGGATAAGTTCCGCATTGCCAAGAACGCCAAGGCCGCAGGCATGGACGCCACCCACGACACGGTTCACGAAATGGCTAAGGACGAAGCTCGCCACTGCGCCGGCTTCATGGGTCTCCACAAGCGTTATTTCGAGTAAAAGAACTACACGTCGTGCCTGCCCCATGAGGGCATCACGCTGACAAATGATGAAGAGTGAATAGCAAGTCACACGCTATTCACTCTTCTTTTATAGCATATATTTCTTTTCTGACACAGGGACATAGAGACCTCCATCAGCATGTAGGGACGCGGCGTGCCGCGTTTTTATTTTGACAAAGAGAAAAAGAGACGATTATTCAACGCGGCACGCCGCGTCCCTACATACAAATGGAGAACTATAGGGCAAGACGAAAACCTACACTGTTGAACTTGACCGTCGGGGTATAGCCGTTTCTATACAAGACACGGCAGTACGTGTCAGTTAAGTTATAGCAGCCCCCACGAATCACACGGCTATTACCAGAAGTTGGACCTGTAGGGTTCGTCTGCTCTTCCCTGATTAGTTCACCAGGCAGCAATCTTAACCGTTCGGAACTCAACACCCTTTACCGTATAAATTCTTTCACTACCGAAAGTAATTCTTTTAACTTCTCTGCCACCCCGTCGGGGGCTTACATATCAATAATCTCAGAACATATCGGGGCTACTCCGATGTTATTCAAAAACTTAGTCGTCAGTACCAGATTTTGCATCGAATTTTGGTACGGTCAGTACCAAGCGTTGGTACGACGGCTACCAAGTGTTGGTAGGCACACTACCAACAAGTGGTAGCGTGCCTACCACAAAGTGGTACGCAGATGTGTATGAGTTGTGGCTGTCGTGATGGTGTGGTTGTTTGTAGAATAAATAAAAGCCTCTCAGATGTGAGAGGCTTGAGGTGCGTAGCGGAGTCGAACCGCTCTATTTGGTTTTGCAGACCAACACATAACCGCTTTGTTAACGCACCGTGGCTTTTTGCGGATGCAAAGGTACAATTAAAAATTTAGAATGAAGAACGATGATTTAAGAATTTATGGCTACGGTGTTGTTATTTAACTTTTTTTAGATTTTTCGTAACATTCGGGCTTGCGACGCCCTGTGCTTTTCTTCTTCCGTTGTTGTGGACTGAGCGGACACCCCACGCAACCGTAGCAGCGGTTATTGGATCGCCGCACGGCTTCGCGTATGCGGTAGATGGCATAGCAAAGCGATGCGGCGAGCACAATACCTATTATAATATATTGGGCAGTCATCTCTTTTTTCACCTTTTACATAAATCGTTCACGCTTGGAAGACTTCAAGCAAGCTTGGTCTTCTCTCGCTTAATCACGATTTTCACTTTTTCAACGCGGCACGCCGCGTCCCTACATTCTAATGTAGAACTATATGCTCCCCTCCCCTATAGGGAGGGTCTGGGGGTGGGTCTATTTAGTAGGCAAAGAGTGGATACTGCTTCATGGTCTCGTTGACGCGGGCGCGTACGCTGGCGATGACGTTCTCGTCTTCGGGAGCGTTGAGCACTTCTTCGATGAGGGCGGCAATGAGCACCATGAGGTCTTCCTTGGCTCCGCGCGTGGTGATGGCGGGGGTGCCGAGGCGGATGCCGGAGGTCTGGAAGGCGGAGCGGCTGTCGAAGGGTACCATGTTCTTGTTGACCGTGATGTCGGCAGCAACAAGGGCGTTCTCGGCGACCTTACCGGTGAGCTCGGGATATTTCGGGCGCAGGTCGACAAGCATGGAGTGGTTGTCGGTGCCGCCGCTGACGATGGCGAAACCGCGCTTGACGAGCTCGTCGGCCAGCACTTTGGCGTTTTTCTGCACTTGCACTGCCCATTCGCGGAACTCGGGTTGCAGGGCTTCTTCGAAGGCTACAGCCTTGGCGGCAATGACGTGCTCGAGCGGACCGCCTTGTTGTCCGGGGAAGACGGCGGAGTTGAGCAGTTGCGACATCATCTTGACCTGTCCCTTCGGTGTGGTGAGGCCCCAGGGATTTTCGAAGTCTTTGCCCATGAGGATGATGCCGCCACGCGGACCGCGGAGGGTCTTGTGGGTGGTGGAGGTGACGATGTGTGCCCACTTTACCGGGTTTTCGAGAAGACCGGCGGCGATGAGTCCGGCGGGGTGGGCCATGTCGACCATGAGCAGGGCGCCGACTTTGTCGGCAATCTCGCGCATGCGACGATAATCCCATTCGCGGCTGTAGGCCGAGCCGCCGCCGATGATGAGCTTGGGACGGTGCTCGAGGGCAAGCTGTTCCATCTCGTCGTAATCGACACGTCCGGTTTCTTTGTTAAGATTGTAGCCTACGGGCTTGTAGAGGATGCCGCTGGTGTTGACGGCAGATCCGTGTGAGAGGTGTCCGCCGTGAGCCAGGTTGAGGCCCATGAAGGTGTCGCCGGGCTTCAGGCAGGTGAGCAGCACGGCGGCGTTGGCTTGTGCGCCGGAGTGGGGCTGCACGTTAGCATATTCGGCATTGAAGAGCTTGCAGACGCGGTCGATGGCCAGCTGCTCTACCTTGTCGACTACTTGGCAGCCGCCGTAGTAGCGCTTGCCAGGGTAGCCTTCGGCGTATTTGTTGGTCAGGTAGGAACCCATGGCCTGCATGACCTGGTCGCTGACAAAGTTTTCACTGGCAATCAGCTCGATGCCTCGCAGCTGGCGCTGATGCTCTTGTTCGATTAACTCGAAGATGGTGTTGTCTCTTTTCATTGTTATACTGTTTTTGTATGTATTGGAATATTTTTATTTGTCTATTTTTCGCTGATTACTTCTACCTTGCTGATGTCTTGCTCTTTGTCGCAATAGTGGCAGCTGATGATGCCGTGCTCTTTGTCGACAACGTGGAAGACGGTGGGCATGGGCTCGTTGTTGGTGACGCAGACGGGATTGTTGCACTTGACGATGCCGACAAGCTCGTCGGGGGTCTCAACGGTTTTCTTTTCAATGACGTCGTAGTCGCGAATGATGTTGAGGATGACGTTGGGCGCCACAACGGAGAGCCGCGAGATTTCGTCGTCGGTGAAGAAGCGGTTCGACACCTTGATAATGCCTTTTCGTCCTACCTTGTTGGAGACGAAGTTGATGCCGATAGTGACTTGGTTGCGGGTGTCGAACAGGCCGAGCAGCGAGGCCACTTGGTGGGTCTTCTCGGCGGGAATATGGTCGATGACGGTGCCGTTTTCGATGGCGGCAACTAATCGTTCTTTCTTGTTCATACGTTTTTTCAAATGATGGTTTTGTCGTTTTTGATGTCGTCTAAGGTGTATCCGAGCACATAGCTGAAGATGGCTTCGCGGGCGTAGAGACCGTTTTGTGCCTGTTGGATGTAATAGGCATGGGGGTTGTCATCGACGTCGTAGGCTATCTCGGTGACGCGGGGTAGGGGATGGAGGATGCGCATGTTCTCCTTGACGTTTTTGAGCATGTCGTTGCGCAGGACGTAGACGTTTTTCACGCGCTCATATTCCATCAGGTCGGAGAAGCGTTCTTTCTGAACACGAGTCATGTAGATGATGTCGGCGTCGGCAATGATTTTCTCGTTGAAGGCAGTATGCTCCTGGAACTTGATGTTGTGGTCGCGACAATAAATCTTGTATTCGTTGGGCATGGCCAACTCTTTCGGAGCTACGAAGTGGAAGGTGGGGTTGAAGTGGCGCATGGCCGTGATGAGTGAATGGACGGTGCGCCCGTATTTCAGGTCGCCCACGAGGTAGATGTTCAGATTTTCAAGCGTGCCTTGCGTCTTGTAGATGCTGTAGAGGTCGAGCAGACACTGTGAGGGGTGCTCGTGGGCTCCGTCGCCGGCATTGATGATGGGGACGGGGGCCACCTCGGCTGCATATTGTGCGGCGCCCTCTATGTAGTGCCGCATGGCAATGATGTCGGCATAGTTAGATACCATGAGAATGGTGTCTTTGAGCGTCTCGCCTTTGCTGACGCTCGATGCTTTGGCGTCGCTGAACCCGATGACGCGGGCACCGAGACGGTTGGCGGCCGTTTCAAAACTCAGACGGGTGCGGGTGGAGGGCTCGTAGAAAAGTGTGGCAACGACTTTACCTTTCAACAACTCGCGATTGGGGTGTTTCTCAAACTCACCGGCCATCTCGATGAGGCCCATGATGCTCTCGCGCGAGAGCTTTGAGATGGTGACAAAATCTTGCTTCATAATGCTGCAAAGTTACGAAAAAAGGATGAAAGAAAAGGGATGAATGGAGAAGATTTTTGAAAAAAATGTCATTTCGGCAAAAAAAACACTGTTGCGGATTCCTTATTCCACATTTTTTCGTATCTTTGCCCCTAAAATATACAGACCAAATTTGATATGAGAAGGAAGATTGTACGTTTTATTTGGAGAACGTTCTTTATTCTGCTTGGTGTAGGATTGTTGTCGTTTATTGCCATCTGGAACGGGTGGATTGGCTACATGCCTGACATTGAGGACATACAGAACCCAATCAGCCGATATGCTTCGCAGGTGTACTCGTCCGACGGAAAACTGATGGGCACCTACAACCTGAATAAGGAAAATCGTATTTATGTGCCTTATAAAAAGCTTTCGCCTCATTTGGTCAATGCGTTGATAGCCACAGAGGATGCGCGTTTCAATGAACATTCGGGCATCGACTTTATAGCTCTTGGCCGTGCCATCGTCAAGCGCGGACTGATGGGGCAGGAGAGTGCCGGCGGTGGTTCGACGATTACGCAGCAGCTGGCTAAGCAACTCTATTCCGAAGTGGCACACAGCTTCGTTGAACGACTGTTGCAGAAACCAATCGAGTGGGTGATTGCCATCAAACTGGAGCGTAACTATACTAAGGAGGAAATCATCTCGTTCTATCTGAACTATTTTGACTATCTGCACAATGCTGTGGGTATTAAGAATGCTGCAAGTACCTATTTCAGTAAAGACCCGAAAACGCTGACGCTGGCTGAGTCGGCTACGCTGATAGGACTATGTAAGAATCCCTCTTTCTACAACCCTGTGCGTCATCCCGAACGTTGTAAGGACCGCCGCAATACCGTGCTGTCGTTGATGGAACAGCAGGGATATATCAGCAGAGCCGAATATGAGGAGGCCAAGGCTGAAGACCTGGTGCTGAACTTCCATAGACCCAGCCATAAGGAGGGTGTCGGCTCTTATTTCCGCGAATTTCTGAGGAAATACATGATGGCGGAAAAGCCTGAACGCGAGAATTATCCCAGTTGGAATTATCGGCAGTTTGTCATCGATTCTATTGCATGGGTCGGCGATCCGCTCTATGGATGGTGTAATAAAAATTTCAAGAAGAACGGTGATCCCTACAACATCTATACCGATGGATTGAAAATCTACACCACGCTTAATACCCGTATGCAACGTTATGCCGAGGAAGCCGTGTACCAGCATGTTGCCAAGACACTGCAGCCGGCTTTTAATGCGGAGAATCGCATGAAACCCAATGCTCCATTCACAAGTCGCCTGTCGAAGAAGCAAATCGACCAGATTATGCGGCAGTCGGTCTTGACGAGTCTTCGGTACAAGACGATGAAGGAGCAGGGCGCGTCGGAGGAGGAAATCACCCGTGCTTTCAACACGCGGACCGAGATGACGGTGTTTACCTATCATGGCGAAAGGGATACCACCATGACTCCGATGGATTCCATACGTTATTACAAACGTTTCCTGCGCTCGGGATTCATGAGTATGGACCCGGCTACGGGCGAGGTGAAGGCGTATGTGGGCGGACTCGACTACGAGCATTTCATGTTTGACATGGTGACTCTCGGACGGCGTCAGGTGGGGTCTACCATCAAGCCCTTCCTATATTCTCTTGCTATGGAGAGTGGTATGACTCCGTGCTCTACCGCGCCAAACGTGATGAAGACCTACATCGTAGACGGCGGACGGTGGACTCCCAAAAACGGCAGCCGTGCACGATATGGGCAGGACGTGACTCTGAAGTGGGGACTCGCACAGTCGAACAACTGGATTTCGGCATACCTCATGAGTAAGCTGAATCCTCGTCAGCTCGTTCGGTTGTTGCACGATTATGGCATCAACAATCCTGATATTAAGGCTACAATGGCATTGTGTCTCGGACCTTGCGAGGTGTCGGTGGCTGAGATGGTCAGCGCTTACACCACATTTGTCAACCACGGCATTCGCACGGCACCGCTCTTCGTGACGCGAATCGAAGACAGCGACGGAAACGTTATCGCACAGTTCCAGCCGCAAATGAACGAGGTCATCAGTGCCGAGAGTGCTAACCGGATGATTACTCTGCTCAAGGGCGTTGTTGATGGTGGTACGGGTGGACGACTTCGTAGCCGCTACGGATTCAAAGGTGAAGCCGGAGGCAAGACTGGTACCACAAACCGCAACTCCGATGGTTGGTTCATGGGAATCACACCACGACTGGTCAGCGGAGTGTGGGTCGGAGGCGAAAATCGTGACATCCACTTTGATGCCACCTCCATAGGACAGGGTGCCAATATGTCTTTGCCTGTCTGGGCCTATTACATGAACAAGGTGTATGCCGACAAGTCATTAGGTTATGATCCTAACGAAAAGTTTGACCTTCCGCCAAATTACAATCCGTGTAATGATGATGCGGGATTTGCCGACGAGTTTGGCATAGACGAAGTATATGAATAGCTTGAGTAAAAACTGGGATGTCGTTTGTACATCCCAGTTTTTTGTATGAACAATTTTCAACGCATTCTGAATTTTCTTCCTTTTAAATATATATAATGTGTGCTTTCCTCCTTTCTCGCAATACCCTTAAAAAATCTTAACAGCCGAGGTGAAACATATACCTTTCGTCTCGCGAAATGTTAAAGTGCCATTTGCGTTTTAACACTTCCCTCAGTCCCCTAAATGATGTGGTTAGGAGCCTCTATCGTCCCCTTCACTTCCCTTTCACTCCCTTTTCACTCCCCTTTCATTCTCAAACATATATGTTTCGGGTTGCGAAAGACCGTCTTTTGCCTTCCGAAAGACCGTCTTTCACCACCCGAAAGCTTAGCTTTCGCAGGGTGAAACATATATGTTTCAGAAATGAGGAGTGATAAGTGAAGAGTGATAGGTGATTTAACTTATTGACTGACAAGCGATTGCGAAACGTCTTGCGTGGGGCGATATTTTCTTGTGCGTGGACCGTTGTGCCACAGGTGTCTTTTCCGCCCGACAGGCGCGTTAAAATTTCCTGCGCCGTCGGTCGAATTTTAACAATCGGGTATTGCAGCATGGGAATGTGCCTGCTCCCTCCCCGGCTCTCCGCCTTTACCTCGTTTGTCCCTCCTGCCTCTGTTCCGTATGCGGTGGCTCGGCCGCCGCCTTGCGCCGCCCGTGTCCGCCCAATCGTTTCTTTTCCGCCCTTCGCGCGTATGTGCGTGT
>CACYRB010000079.1 GCA_902776685.1 uncultured Prevotellaceae bacterium | reverse complement strand
GTCCACATGATCCAGTCGTTCTTGGTGTAGTCCTTGCGGATGTCGAGCGGCAAGCCGTACTTGTTCTGCTTGGTCAGGTAGTATTTGATTTCGCGCTCCATGGCCTTGTTGGGGAAGATGTTGATGTTCCACAGCTTGTCCCAAACCATGTTGTACTTCTGGCTCCACGTGTTCTCGCGGTCGAAGGCCAGGCGATAGTGGTCGCCCTCGCGGGCATCCTGCTCCCACTTCGCTGCCATCTCCTTGGCCTTGCCCATATATTTATTATAGGTGTCCTGGTCGCCTTTCAGCTTCGCCATCTCGGCAAAACCGGCAACACCCATGATGGCCTTGACGGAGAGGTTGCAGTTGTGAGCCCAGTGGCCGGCGAAGTCGTCGGTGCAGAGCTGGTTCGACGGGTCCTGACCGTTCTCAACAAGATAGTCGGTCCACTCGCGCATCACCTCCCAATACTTATCCACGTAGTTGGTGTTGCCCTCAATCTTCGAAATCATGGCAGCCAGGGTAATCATGTTGCCGGCCTCCTCGAGCGGCATGTCGCCACCGTAGACCTGATAGTTGGCGATGGGATAGGTGCCGAGGTCGTGGGCAGCGAAGGGCTTGGTCCACCGACCGCTGTAGCTATACTCGAAGATAGAGGTCATCATGGCCTTCTGCAGGTCGGGGTTATAGACGAGGAAGAGCGGAGCCTCGGGATAGGTGAGGTCAACGGTGTTGACGCAACCGTTCGAGTTGTTTTCCTTCGAGAAGAAGAGCAGGTTGCCGTCTTCGTCTTCAAACAGTTTGTGGGCAGCGATGACGTGGCGGTAGGAGGCCGAGAGGATCTCGGCATACTTCTGGTTGCCGGCCTTCACGCCGTCGTCGTAGATGAGCTGGTCGAACTGTCGGCAGCGCTGCATGATGGAGGCGTAGTCGCGGTAGAGGCGGTTGAAGGCATCGAAGATGGTGGTCTTGCCGTCGCGTGCCCAGTAGCCTTTGTAGCGTTTATACATGTATTCAATGTCGAGCACCTCGTCGTAGCCGAGCAGCGTGAAGCTGGCAGCCTCGCGGGTGGTGCCGAAGTCGTGGACATAGGCCAGCGTGGGCATCTCGCTCTGCTTACGGCATACGATTTCGTTCTTGCTCTGTGGCAGGTCGCCCGTGGTGACGAAGGTGTCGCGGTTGTCGAGGTCGGAAGAGAGGCTGACACGACCGTTAAAGTCGGGCATATAGAAATAGCCCCAGTCGATGCAGATGCCGTCGCCCTTCTTGGCGAGGATGGGTTGCTCAATGGTGCCGGTCTTCAGATAGTTCACGCCGCGGTTGATGACGGTCGAGGTGACGGTGGGCTGCGTCACTTTGTTCACTGCCATGTGGGGCGTAGCCGAGAGGTAGAGCTGCACTTTGTGGGCCTGTCCGTCGGTTGAGCGCACCTGATAGCTGACGTAGTTGACCGGCGTGGAGAGCAGGTCGAGGTCGTCGATGAGCATGGGTGCGGTGAAGACGAGGTCGAGCTCAACAGGTCCGCAGGCAAAGGTGTAATAGGTATTGGTGGCGAGCACGTCGACCGAACACTGTACGGCCTGTTCGATGGCACCGTCGGCCTTCGAGATGTTACGATAGATACCGAAGTCGACCAGTGCGCCGCCGGTCTTGTTGTAGCAGTGTGCGGCAATCACGTTCTTACCCGGTCGCAGCAGTCCGGCCTTGTCGCCCGAGAGTTGCACCTTCACACCCTCGACGAGCTCCATGATGCCCGTGCCCACGTGTGTGCCATTGATGGAAATCTCGAAGGCATCGTCGTGCGAGAACACCAGATAGAGGTCGCCCTGCAGGTCGGCCTCGGTCAGCTCAACGGTACGGCGCACCCAGATGTCGCTGTACTCCTCGGTCCACGGTGTGCGGATGAAGCTGTTGTTGTCGGTTCCGAAAGCACCGGTGCCCTCGCGCCAGCTGCTGTCGTCGAAGCCCGGCTGCTGCCAGCCGTCGGCAGGCTTCTCGCGGGTGAAACGCGCTTTCCAGCCCTCCTCGTCGGCCATCGGCACGACGGTTTCGAGCACCTTGCGCTCTTTCGAACCCATGAAGCGGTAGGTCTTGCCGTCGACGCGCAACAGACCCTCGAGCGGTTTCTCGTCGCCGGTCCAGTGGCGGGTGTCGCCATCGTTAAGCTGGTCGTAGGGCGACCACACCGAGAAATAGGGGTCGTTGACCAACAGCGGCACCGAAGGCACACGCAGACGTGTGGGTTTATACGGGCGGAAAAACTCGGCCGACTGAGCCATGACAATCGTCGTTGTTGCCATCAGGGCAAACAACATAAAAACTTTTTTCATTTTTTCTATAGTTTTTGGTTATAATTTTCAGGGTGTAAAATTACAAAAAAAATCGAAATGTACCAAACTTTTGCCAGTCAAAACACGCAAAACGTTTTTTGGCACACCTGGCATCTGCTGCCGGCGCCACCCTTCCGATGTTAATGATTACTAAAAATTGGGGCTTGCCGTCGGTTTTTTTCTCGGAAAAATGGCGGTTTTTTATTTTTTTCGGCCATTTGGATGAAATTTCGGCCTATTTTCTTGGTTTTAGTTAAAACATTGTGTCTCAGTGCGTTATCTTCACTATCATCTTTCTTCCCTCATCCCTCTTCCCTGAAAGATATATGTTTCACCCTGCGAAAGATAAGCTTTCGCCCTCTAAAAGACCGTCTTTTGGGTGGTAAAACACGGTCTTTTGCAACCCGAAACATATATCTTTCAGAGAAGAGGGATGAAAGATGAAGGATGAAAGGGGAGTGAAAGGGTATAAAAATGGAATATTTTTGCAGTTTTTCGGCTGTTTTACGAAAAAATCCCGACTCGTTTTGGGCCGGGATTTTTATGATTATTTAGCGTTCCGATTTTTTTGGAACGTTGTTTGCTGGTTCGGGCAGCTTACTTGAACAGTTTCTCGGCAAACATGCTGAGATAGATGCGCCAGTTGGCCCAGACGTGTCCGCCGAGACTTTCGTAATACTCATAGGTGTAGCCTTTCTCGTCGAGGAAGCGACGCAGGTCGAGGTTGGTCTGATAGAGGAAATCGTCTTTGCCGATGCCTATCCAATAGAGCTTGGGATGCGAGGCGAAGAGGCGCTCTGATTGCTGCTGGTAGTCGGCCGACGACTGGATGTGGTTGTAGAATCCGCTGTGGGCAAACTGTCCGTTCACGCGGGGAGCGGCGGAGAACAGCCCGTAGTAGTTGAACGTGTCGGGGAAGCGCAGGGCGATGTCGTGGGTGTGGCCGCCGCCCATGGAGAGCCCACACACGGCGCGTCCCTCGCGTTTCTTCACGGTCTTGTAGTTGTTATCGACGAAGCTGACCACGTCCATAAAACTCTCGGGGAACGACTTCACGGGCTTAATCTCGCTGAAGGCGTTGCCGTTGGGCACATAGTTGCCGGCCTCCCACTGTCCGGGGGCGGCAGGCAGGTTGGGATTGCCGTTGGGCATCACCACAATCATCGGCTCGGCCTTGCCCAGCGCGATGAGGTTGTCCATGATTTGCGTGGCGCGGCCAAGCTCGGGCCATGCCTCTTCGTCGCCACCGTGTCCGTGCAGCAGGTAGAGCACAGGGAAGCGGCGCTTGCCATCGTAGGCGGCAGGCAGGTAGACCGTCATGCGGCGCTTCATGCCCAGCTGCGGACTGTCGTACCACACCTTCTCCACGCGTCCGTGGGGCACGGCGTTCACCTGATAGAGCCAACCGCGGTCGCCCTTCTCGTGCGACACGATGAAGTAGTTGCTCAGCGTGGAGATGTCGCGGCTCACGTAGGAGTTGGCGGGGTCGAGCATACGCTGACCGTCGACCTTGTAGCTGTAGAGATAGAGCTCGGGCTCGAGCGCGTTCGTGGTGTAGCTCCACAGGCCATTGCCCGCAGGCGTCATGGCAAAGTTGTGGCGGTCGACCGAGAACAACTCAACCGACACGTCCTTCGCCGTGGGGTTGAAGTAGTTGAGTGTGGCAGTCGTGCCGTTCACGTCGGGCGATTTCACGTTGGGCCGCTGACCCAGTGCCTGCTGGGCTGATGCGTTCAGCGTGGCTAGCAGCGCAACAAACGATAAAAAGAGGGTTTTCATAGTTTTTTTGTTATGTTAAGTTATTGTTCGCATTGATTTCCGGAGATTCCGCAGGTTCCGTAGTTTCCGGGACAGCCGGTTTATCCGAGGCTTTCCGTCAGCCGGCGGCGGATGTCGGCCAAGATGCTGCTGAGCTCGTCGAGCGTGTCGGCACGCAGCATGGCGATACGCGTCTGCCGGAAATCGGGAATGCCCTTGAACACGGGCGATGCTGCCAGGTGGCGGCGCGTGTGCAGGATGCCGCGATACTCGTCGATACGCTCGATGTTGATGCGTAGCTGCTCCTCAAGGATGTCGAGCTTCTGACCGACGGTGAGCGGACTGCGCGAGAAGAACCAGGGCTGGCCGAACGTGGCACGACCCACCATCACCGCATCGACGCCATAGTCGGCAAACGCCGCGTCGGCATCGGCAAGCGAGCGGATGTCGCCGTTGCCGATGATGGGAATCGTGATGCGCGGGTTGCGCTTCACCTCGGCTATCGGGGTCCAGTCGGCCTCGCCGGTGTACATCTGCGAACGGGTACGACCGTGGATGGTCAGCGCCTGAATGCCACAGTCCTGCAACTGTTCGGCCAGTTCGCCGATGATGATGTGGTCCTTGTCCCAACCCAGTCGCGTCTTCACCGTGACAGGCGTGCGCACCGCCCGCACCACCTCGCGCGTGATGTTGAGCAGCAACGGAATGTTTTGAAGCATACCCGCACCGGCTCCCTTGCCCGCAACCTTCTTCACCGGACAGCCGAAGTTCAGGTCGATGACATCGGGGCGGGCCTCCTCCACGATGCGCGCAGCCTCAACCATCTGCGGCACGTCGCGACCGTAGATTTGTATGCCCACCGGCCGCTCCTCGTCGGCAATGGTCAGTTTGTTAATGGTCGACTGCACATTGCGAACCAACGCTTCGGCCGACACAAACTCGGTGTAGACCATCGAAGCCCCGAACCGCTTACACAGCAGCCGGAACCCAATATCGGTCACGTCTTCCATCGGAGCGAGGAACAACGGACGTTCGCCAAATTCTATATTCCCGATTTTCATTGTTTACAGCTGCAAAGGTAGTTTAAATCGAATACAATACAAAATAAAATGGAATTTTTATTTTTATTGTTGAGATGCAGCCTATCTTCGACAATAGTCAAAGGTAGTTTAAATAAATCATAATTCATAATGCATAATTCATAATTATTTTTTACCTTTGCGGCCAAAAGACTCAAAACGATGAAAGGCTGGTTGGTGCTACTTTTGCTGAGTATGTCGCTCTCGCTCTGCGCTCAGGATGACTCGCTGCATGTCAAGACATGGCAGACCGATTCGACGTGCATTGCCCCTGAGCCGAAGGCAAGGCCCTGGCTCGCACTGGCAGAGGCCGAGGGCATCAATCTGGGACTGCTGGCTTTCGACCACTATGTGCTCGATGCCACCTATGCACAGGTGACGATGAACACCGTCAGCCGCAACGTCAAGCTGGGCGAATGGTTCTGGGACAGCGACCTGGCATACACCAACCTCTTTGAACATCCCTATCACGGAGCACTCTACTTCAACTCGGCACGTTCGAACGGACTGTCGTTCTGGCAGTCGGCACCGTTTGCCATCGGCGGCAGCCTGCTCTGGGAGATTGCCGGAGAGTGTGAATTGCCGTCGGTCAACGACTTTGCTGCCACGTCCATCGGCGGCATTGCCATCGGCGAGGTGACTCATCGGTTGTCGTCACTTGTACTGAACGACAGCCGACGAGGTTTCCCGCGATTCATGACCGAGCTCATCGCCGCTGCCATCGACCCGCCACGCGGACTGAACCGCGTCATCCGCGGCGACGCATGGCGCGTCAGGCACGACCATCATCTCTACCACGACTACAACAGCATACCCGTCAATCTGTCGGTGACTACGGGATGGCGACATCTGGACCTCTCGGGAAGAACAAAAAGTGCGATGAATTCGGCGTTTTTTGACATTTCCATTCGCTACGGCAAGTCGACCGACTGTCGGCACAACAAGCCCTACGACTATTTCATGACCGACGCAAGGGTTGTGGTGGGCGGACATCAGAATATGCTCAACCATGCCAACATCGTCGGACGACTGAAGGGCTGGCAAACAAGCGACACACCATCGTGGCAATCGGCCGTCGGCATCTACCAGTTTTTCAGCTATCGCTATACCGACAAGACCTCGTCCGACGAGGTGCCCTACATCTTGAGCGAAGCCGCGAGCATAGGACCAGGCTTTACCGTCAGACACACCACAGGGGGCACCGACAACACTCCGCCGCACAGCCAATTCGAGGCGTCGGCCTTCGTCAGCGGCATCGGACTGGGCGGCTCGGCAAGCGACCACATCGACGGTCAGCACACTCGAAACTACAGTTTCGGCAGCGGATTCAGCACGAAACTGCACCTCATGGCCGAACGGTCGCAACGGTACGCCTTCTCGCTCAGTGCCGAGTACACCCGACTGTTCACCTGGAAAAGCTACGAGAAGACGAACTACAAACCCGAGATTCACAAGACTTCGGCTCAGGGTGATGCCGGAAACACGTGGATGATGGTTGTCTCGCCCCGCCTCGACATCAAGATTGCCGGACCGTATTGGCTGACGCTCTCGGGCGACTATCTGCTGCGACACACCAACTATAAGTACCACCCCCATGCCGCATCGAACACCCGCGACCTGTGCATCGGACTGAAGTATCAACTATAAGCCACCCTACCCTTTATCAGGATGAAAGAAACCTTTGATTTTATCCGAATCCATCGGGAAGACGACGTGCGCGACCTGGCTTTGCAGGCTGCCCGACACCCCGATATCGACATGCCGTTTGCACTGCAACAGATTCAAGGCTGGCAAACGGCAAAAACGAAGATTCCATCGTGGACAGCGGTCGAAGGTATCGTCTATCCCCCACACCTGAACATGGAGCAATGTTCTTCGGAACAGACGGCACGCTACAAGGCCAGCCTGTGCGGAAACGGCCACACGATGGTCGACCTCACCGGCGGCTTTGGCATCGACTTCGCCTTCATGTCGCAACGCTTTGAGCGAGCTGTCTACGTAGAACAAAATGAACAATTATTCGCCATTTCATCGAGAAATTTTGAAGTTCTCGGATTGAAAAATATCACAACCGTATGCCAAGATTGTGAAGCCTTCCTGCCCTCGCTCGACCATGCCGATCTGATCTACATCGACCCGGCACGACGCGACGTGAACGGCGGAAAGACGTTTGCCATTTCCGACTGCACTCCCGACATTCTGCAACTGATGCCGACGTTGCTGGCGAAGACCGACCGACTGCTCATCAAACTATCGCCCATGCTCGACTGGCACAAGGCGATGGCTGACGTAAACAGCGCGGCTGAAGATGCAGGAAGGGTGATACGCGTACACATCGTGGCGGTGAAGAACGAATGTAAGGAACTGCTGATAGAGATGGTTGCCTCGAAGACATCGACAACCGACGACATCGTTGAGATGGTGCTGGTGAACGACGACCAGACCATCAAGTATTCTATAGGTACAGCCGACGATGCCGAAATCTGCGTCCCCACTCCCGAACCTTCCGACTTCGTCTATCTTTACGAACCGAATGTTGCCATACTGAAAGCCGGGTGTACGGCTCTGGTGGCTTCGCGTCATGGTATGAAACCCATCAGCAACAACAGCCACCTCTGCGTAGGGAAGAAACTCGACGACAGCTTCCCCGGACGAATCTTCAGCATCAACGGCGTGGCCACGATGAACAAGCGCAATCTGAAGGCATTGCTGCAGGGAATGGAACGGGCCAATATTGCCGTGCGCAACTTTCCGCTGACGGGCGACCAGCTGCGCAAGCGCTTGCGACTGAAGGACGGCGGCGACAATTATGTTTTCGGGACAACACTGGCCGACGGCACCCACGTCGTCATTGTCTGCAAGAAAACATACGTTTAGAGATGAGAGGTGAGAAGTGAGAGGAAACGCGGCACGCCGCGTAGAAAAGTTAAAAGGTTGAAAAGTTGAACAAATTATTTGGAATAAAAATGTTCAACTTTTCAACCTTTCTCTTCTTGGAGTGATCTCCCTAATTCCTCAAGGCGATATTATAATTGTAGTAGCGTGTGTCGCCGGTGATATCTTCCTTCACGCGGATGAATGGCGGGAAGTTGACATCCTCGTCGTCGGTGATGCCACGCGTCTCGAGGATGGTCAGACCCGAAACGGGACGCAGGAATGTGTCGAGCTCGAAGTACTGACCTTTCCAGATGAAGCTTCGGCGCAGCTTGTGGATGGTCTGCCGATAGGGGTCGGCCTGACCGAGCAGCGACTCGTAGAGGTTGTTGGGAACCTGTCGCTCGATAACAATCTCTTCACTGCCCGAAATCTTTTTCTTGCTGGTGTGCACGTTGACAAACTTGCCATGCCATCCGCGTCGGCGTAGGCGGACCTCGGTGCCCGGGTCGGCCACGAGATAGGTCTGCGTGATGTCGCTCTCGATACATTCGGGCAGGTCGCCGACCACCTCGACAATATATTTGCGCTCTTCCTCGATGGGTTGCGGCAATCCGAGCACAGCCGAGATTTCCTTAATCACGCGGTTGATCTTGGCATCGAAATCTTCGTGGTTGTTGATGACGCGCAGGTGGGTGTGGCCCGTCCAAGCATTGATGACCTTCTTGTCGAGCTCGCGGGCAATCTTCAGTCCGGCCTCGTCGGCAGCCTCGTTGCGCGAGGCGTTGTTCGATGTGGTGTAGAACTGTTCGGCACCGTCGGCGGCCGACACGAGGTGCAGCACGGCATCGTAGCGACCGTCGCGCAGCGCCTGTGTAGTGGTGCCCACACGGTTCATGATGTCTTCCCACATCTCGGGCTGCATGTAGGCCGAGATGTCCATCGTGCCGCGGTCGCAGACGATGAGGCACGGCTCGGTGCAGGCCTCAGCCATGCGTGTGAACTTGTCTTCCAGCGCCAGCTGAATCTCGAGTGTGGCCTTCTCGCCTTCATAGAAGAAGTCGCGATTCTTGGTCAGATAGTTCATACCTGCCTGTGTGAACATGGTCGGCACTTCGGGAATAGTGAAAACCTTGTAGCCAAGGCTTGAAAAATGTTCGATCACTCTGACCAGCGCCGTGGTCTTTCCGGCACACGGACCACCCGTGAGCACAATTCGTTTGATATCTTTCATTTTTTGTTTAAGTTACCGATTGAGCCACAAAGGTAACTCATTTTTCACGTAACACCAAATTATTTGCACAGAATTGTTTGCCGACTGACAAAAAATTCTCGTGAAAATTTGTTGTGAAAGACGGTGTTTCCAACAAAATCTTCATGAGAATTTTCGACGAAAGATTAGCTTTCGGGCAAGAAAGAGCGAAAAATAATTGACTGTTTGCTTTGTTTTGTCATAAAAATGTGGTATTTTTGCAGGCAGAAACACGTATGCGCCATACCTAAAACAGGGTATTCGGGTGCGGTGTTTGTGTGGCATGTTAACAATTAATTTAATATAAATATTTAAAAATCAATCAATTATGTGGTTAATCAACTCATCAATCGGACGGAAAGTCGTGATGTCGGTCACCGGTATTGCGCTGATTCTGTTCCTGACGTTCCACGGCTGTATGAATGTCGTGGCGCTCTTCTCGGGTGAGGCCTACAATGCAATCTGCGAACTGCTCGGTGCCAACTGGTATGCCGTGGCAGCTACGTTGGGCTTGGCAGCCCTGGCAGTGGTTCACATTGTGTATGCCTTTATCCTCACAGCCCAGAATCGCCGGGCACGTGGCGGCAGCCGCTATGCGGTGAGCGACAAACCGGCCAAGGTGGAATGGGCTTCGCATAACATGCTGGTGCTCGGCATTATCATCCTGCTGGGTCTCGTGCTGCACCTGTTCAACTTCTGGTACAACATGATGTTTGCCGAACTGGTAGGCATGGAAGGCTTGGCTCATGGTCCGGCCGACGGCTTCGCATGGATTAAGGAGACCTTCTCCTGCCCGGTCTATGTAGTGCTTTATGTGATTTGGATTGTGGCCATCTGGTTCCACCTCTCTCATGGTTTCTGGAGTGCCCTGCAGACGCTGGGCTGGAACGGCAAGACATGGTTCTGCCGCTGGAAGATGATCGGTCTCATCTATGTGACTCTGCTCATGCTCTGCTTCCTCATCGTGGTGCTGGCCTTCGCCTTCGGGTGTGCGCCCAGCCTGTGTGCTACCTGTAGCAGCGCTTGTGGCGCTTAATTATCAGTTTTAATTGTCAATCATCATTTTAGAATTATGGCAAAGCAATTAGATTCCAAGATTCCTGCCGGCCCAGTGGCCGAGAAATGGAAAGAATATAAAGCCCACCAGCGACTGGTGAACCCGAAGAACAAGCTGAAGCTCGACGTCATCGTCGTCGGTACCGGTCTGGCCGGTGCCTCGGCAGCCGCTTCGCTTGGCGAGATGGGCTTCAACGTGATTAACCTCTGCATTCAAGACTCGCCCCGCCGTGCTCACTCCATCGCTGCACAGGGTGGTATCAATGCAGCAAAGAACTATCAGAACGACGGCGACTCGGTTTATCGTCTGTTCTACGACACCGTGAAGGGCGGCGACTATCGTGCCCGCGAGGCCAACGTCTATCGTCTGGCCGAAGTGTCGAACAACATCATCGACCAGTGCGTGGCTCAGGGTGTTCCCTTTGCGTGTTCCATTCGCCCGCGAGTATGGCGGCATGCTGGCCAACCGTTCGTTCGGTGGCGCACAGGTGAGCCGTACGTTCTACGCCAAAGGTCAGACCGGCCAGCAGCTGCTGCTCGGTGCCTACTCTTCGTTGAGCCGCCAGGTGGAAGAGGGCAAGGTGAAACTGTTCACACGCTACGAGATGGAAGACCTCGTGATTGTCAACGGTCGTGCACGCGGCATCATCGCCAAGGACCTGACAACAGGCAAGCTGCACCGCTTCACTGGCAACGCCGTGGTCATCGCCACCGGCGGATATGGCAACACCTACTTCCTCTCGACCAACGCCATGGGCTGCAACTGCACCGCTGCCGTTCAGTGCTACCGCAAGGGTGCCTACATGGCCAACCCGAGCTACGTACAGATTCACCCGACGTGCATCCCCGTACACGGCGACAAGCAGTCGAAGCTCACGCTGATGTCGGAGTCGCTGCGTAATGACGGCCGCATCTGGGTACCCAAGAAGCTCGAAGACGCCAAGGCACTGCAGGCCGGCACGAAGCAGGGATGGGAGATACCCGAGGAAGACCGCGACTACTATCTGGAGCGTCGCTATCCCGCCTTCGGTAACCTCGTGCCCCGCGACGTTGCCTCGCGTGCCGCCAAAGAGCGCTGCGACGCAGGCTTCGGCGTGAACAACACCGGACTGGCCGTGTTCCTCGACTTCTCCGAGTCGATCAACCGCCTCGGTCTCGACCAGATCATGCAACGCTACGGCAACCTCTTCGAGATGTATGAAGAGATTACCGACGTGTTCCCCGGCGAGCTGGCCAACGAGATCAACGGTGTGAAATACTACAAGCCGATGATGATCTTCCCCGCCATCCACTACACCATGGGCGGCATCTGGGTCGACTACGAGCTGCAGACCACCATCCCCGGCCTGTTCGCCATCGGCGAGTGCAACTTCTCCGACCACGGTGCCAACCGTCTCGGCGCATCCGCACTCATGCAGGGTCTGGCCGACGGATACTTCGTGCTGCCCTACACCATCCAGAACTATCTGGCCGACCAGGAAATCTGGCCGCGACTCTCTACCGACCTGCCCGAGTTTGAAGAGGCCGAGAAAGCCGTCAACGCCGAGGAAGACCGCCTGCTCGCCATCCAGGGCAAGCGCAGCGTAGACTCCATCCACAAAGAGCTCGGACACATCATGTGGGAGCACGTGGGCATGGGCCGCACCAAGGAAGGACTGGAAGAAGGACTGAAACTCATGAAAGAACTGCGCAAGGAGTTCGAGACCAACCTCTTCGTTCCCGGAACCAAGGAAGGCCTCAACATCGAGCTCGACAAGGCCATCCACCTGCGCGACTTCATCACCATGGGCGAACTCGTAGCCTACGACGCACTCCATCGCGAGGAATCCTGCGGCGGACACTTCCGCGAGGAACACCAGACCGAAGAGGGCGAAGCCAAGCGCGACGACGAAAACTTCTTCTACGTAGGCTGCTGGGAGTATCAGGGCGACGACACCAAAGCCCCCGAACTCATCAAGGAGCCACTCGAATACGAAGCTATCAAGGTACAAACCAGAAATTATAAGAATTAAGAGACTATGGCACGTAATATTTCATTTACAATAAAGTACTGGAAACAGAATGGTCCGAAAGACAAAGGCCATTTTGAGTCACGCGAGATGAAGAATATCCCCGACGACACCTCGTTCCTTGAGATGCTCGATATTCTGAACGAAGAACTCATCAACGAAGGCAAGGAACCATTCGTCTTCGACCACGACTGCCGCGAAGGCATCTGCGGCATGTGCTCGCTCTACATCAACGGCACGCCCCACGGCAAGACCGAGCGCGGAGCCACCACCTGCCAGCTCTACATGCGCCGCTTCAACGACGGCGACGTCATCACCGTAGAGCCCTGGCGCTCGGCAGGCTTCCCCGTCATCAAAGACTGTATGGTCGACCGCGGCGCCTTCGACAAGATTATCCAGGCCGGCGGCTACACCAGCATCCGCACCGGACAGGCACAAGACGCCAACGCCATCCTCATCCCCAAGGAGAACGCCGACGAGGCCATGGACTGCGCCACCTGCATCGGCTGCGGCGCCTGCGTGGCAGCCTGCAAGAACGGTTCGGCCATGCTCTTCGTCAGTTCCAAGGTCAGCCAGCTCGCCCTCCTGCCCCAGGGACGTCCCGAGGCAGCCAAGCGCGCCAAGGCCATGATCGCCCGCATGGATGAGCTCGGCTTCGGCAACTGCACCAACACCCGTGCCTGCGAAGCCGTCTGCCCCAAGAACGAAAGCATTGCCAACATCGCCCGCCTCAACCGCGAGTTCCTCAAAGCAAAGCTTGCAGACTAATACCCATGTCCCCTGCCTATTTTCCTTATATTATAATAAGAGAATAGGCAGGGGATTTCTCTCATCTCCACCGCTCCGCCGGTGGCAGGATACAACAGAATATTAACTTACAGATTAGCGAATCTGTTCGTACTTATTGGTATAAAATATGAGCTTTTGCTCTTGTTCTTTGAACTCGAATACCGCCAAATCATTCGCACAAAAAGAACAGGCAGACAGAAGTTCACGTCTCCAAGGCGTGAATTGCTATGCTTGTTTTTGTGCAGGTCACTTGGCGGTAACCGGAGTTCAGATAAGCATCGGACAGTTCCGCCTTTTTTATTAACGCGATGAACAAATATTCTTTTTTGGGTTCATCCGACATTTCGAGTGATACGGCATTCGTGTAGAGCGTAGAGCCTGAGGGTAAAATACTTGTCGTCTCTAAAACCATATGCATTGCGTTTCAT
>CACYRB010000078.1 GCA_902776685.1 uncultured Prevotellaceae bacterium | reverse complement strand
GTTGCAGTAATTGTTTTTTTACAAATTTTACAAATCTATGGTTGCGTAGAAGCAGAAGTTTCCGCGCAGGATTTGCAGTTCATACTCACCGACGAGGGTCTCGGGAAGTTCAATTTCTTCGATTTCATCGGGAATTTCTGTAGTGTAAACCACCTCGTCCAAGTCATTTACCACCTGCAACGTCGCACCTGCGCACCCGCTATATAAATATAAGGTGTGCCCGTCAATGGATACCGAGGGAGGAACAACGGGGCCGCGTCGGGGGCCGTCGTGATTATCTGGGTCTATTCCAGCCACATTGAAAGTAACAAAAAATGGACTTTCCACAGATAGGCTTTCGTTAGTTATCGCTTTCATTGGCAGCATAGCCACAATGGCGACAGCTACAAGCATAAGAAATTTTGTTCGTTTCATAATTTTTAAATTTAGATTTTTCGACTGCAAAATTATGAAAAGATGTGTGTCGCGTCCAAACTTTTTCCGCGTTATCTGTTACCCCTCTGTTACCCTTTGGGCGTATTTTTTTCTCTATCTATTACCCAGTCGTTACCCATAAGAGATGATTAAGGTGCTGAAAATCAAGACGAAGTGAAATAATTATGTACCGCCGTTTCCTAACATGTTTTCAGAGCTAAAAATAACTCAACAAATTGCCATCAAGAGTCTCGGCAGTATTTTCATTCCAAAAAATACGATTAATCTGCACCTTAATCTTGGAAATTCGTCCTTTGGGCACCCCTAACAAAACAGCATCTTCGCTTGGGGAAAATCCTAATCGTATGAGTTCACAGACATATCGTTGGTTGTTTGTATTGAGCTTGTTGGGCTGGGAAATAAAGGAGTGGTACATGGGGAAACATTCCTTGAAAAGATTATCAAATTGCTGCCATTCCTCTACTGTAGGGAGAGGCTGATCATGTCTAAAAGTACTGAGATATTGAATGCGTTTATATATTTGGCTTTGCTTGAACTTCTTTTCCTGTTTGCTGCCTAATACGTTCTTCAGCTTGCCGACAGCCTCAGAATAATGCTCTTGTAGTTTCCTGATTTCTTCGTCTTTTTCCTTAATAGAAGATTGTAGCATAGCCATTTCTTGTCCGTCATCATCGTGCTTTTCAATAGCTTCTTCATATTTATAGTTCAATAATTCCATGTCGCGCTGAGCATGAAGAAGCTTGTCTTTTGTCTGGCGGTAGTTGTTTCTCAGCACTGCTATTTTCTTTTGGCTCTGCCTTCTAAATCTTACCGCGACATAGACCAGAAGCGTTATGACTATCAATGCCGCCATTGACGCGATAATCAACACATCTTTTATATGCCGAGATTCGGCTTGTGCCAGCTCAGCTATATGCTGATGACGGTTATAGTCGTATAATGCGGACATACGACTGATGGTCTCTACGTTCTTCCTCATATTGGCCGAATCGTTGGCATCACAATACAAACGGGCATATTTCGCGATGGAATCAGCATTTCCTGATGTCACATAGACCGATAACAAGCCTTTATAAGCGGCCTCTTCCTTTCCGCATGACAGAGCTTTACGATAATAATGTGTCGCCTCTGACATCTTACCGACACCTTGGAGATACATCCCTTTGTAGTAATAGTACAATTCGCGACGTTTTTCTATATTCCCTTTATCGTCGAACAGTCCTGATTTCTTCTCATAAATATCCATAAGTTGCTTGGCATCGTCGCATTTTCCTTTCTCAAGCAACAGACGAATAAGGGTGGCCGATGCGCGGGCGGCCAAGGCGGTGTCGCCATGAGAAAGATATTTCTCCCGTGCTCTCGTCAGGATAGCCTCTACGCTGTCCGCCCTGTTCATCTGCCAATAGGGACGAAACCGTAACTCATATCCGTTCAAAGCTGCAAGTGTATCTTTTGCCACCCAACAGAATTTTTCATATTTTTGTATTGCATCGAGTTCTAATCTGGGCAGGTATTGTTGGTGGTAAAGGTCGGCCATCTGTCCGTAGATAGCACTTAACACGACATAGTCGCAACTGGAATCGGTAGTGTCAGCTTGAACAACAGCCTTCTGAAAACATTCCAACTCTTTGGGAGCCTCACCCATATCGCGATAGGTACAGCCAAGGAGATAGTGGGCAAGCATTCGGTCGTTGGGTGTTCCGCTATGATTATAATATTTCACGACCTCTTTCATGACTGAGTCGGTGGTGAAATTTACGTAACATTTGTTTTGTGCGTCAGCCAATAGAAGTTGGTAGCGCATACGATGTTTCTTACCGAGTCTGGTGGTTTCTGTACTGGGGATTGCTTGCAACAGTTTTAATGCGCTGTCGGGGCGGGTGCGCATGAGACTGTCGGCAAGCGACAGGGTGGCTTCCCACCTGCTCCCACGATGGGGAGAGGATGACTGGCCGTTGCATCCGCCAAGGGCGAACAGCAGGCTGCACAACAGGGCTATATAAACGATTTTCTTCATGCTTTAAGTAGATTCAAATGCAAAGATACAAAATATTTCTGATATTGTTCTTTTTGTCCACGAAGTTTACGAAGAATAAGAAAGATTTTCTTTCGTTTCATTTGTGTTCTTCGTGGACCAATTATGCATTATGCACTATGGACTATGCACGTGTCTCTTTGTCGGAAAAAATATTTGTTTTTATGTTATTTATTGGTGTCCGGTAAAAAATCTTCATCCTCTTTGATATCCCAGTGTTTATAGGTGTTAGCAAAATAATTATAAACAAAGAGGCTTGTTTGCGGCCTGAAGAGCCAGCAAGCCAATAGCCCAAGGCATCGCCTTGGGGTTGTCGGAATGTTTAAGATTGCGCCCTGACAGGGCAAAAGCGTTGATTTTCAGTCTTTTGCCCTTCCAGGGCGTTCTTTACTGGCACAATTTACCCAGGGTGTTACCCTGGGCTATTAGCTTGCTGGCCCTTCAGGCCTTTTTTACCGGACACCAATATATGTTATTATGTCTTTGTCTCTTTGTCTTTATGTCGGAAAAATATCTGTTCTTCTGTTCGGTTTATGCAAAATGTGGCGCGGGGAAATCCTCGCGCCACATCTTTTAGTCTATTGGCTTTTCAATTACTCTTCGGGGAGCATGACAACCTTGATGCGGTTACCGGCTTTGACGAACTCGCGCATGAAGGCGCAGATGGTCTCGGGGGTCTGTGCTTCTACGATGGCTTTGTAGTCGGTGTACTCGTCGATGCCGTAGCGGTCGTACATGTTGATGACACCGTCCCAGAAGGCGTTGGTCTTGGCTTGGTCGTCAATCTGCTTGAGCATGAGCTCCTTGGTCTTCTGCAGCATCTCGGCGTCGCAGCTCTCGGCGAGTGCGGGCACCTCGGCTGCCATGATGCTCATGGCCTCTTCTTTCTTCTCGGGCTTCATGGGGCAGTAGGCCAGCAGGAGGATGTTGTTGAAGTCGTCTTCCTTGGATGCGCGGCCCATGGCTCCACAGGAGTAGGCGGCACTGGCTTCCTCACGAATCTTCTTCAGGTAGATCATCGAGAGTATCTGTCCGGCGATGTCGGCCTTGATGCTGTTCTCGAGGGTGTAGGGCATGTCTTGGTTGGTCCAGATCATGTAGGCGGTCGACTTGGGTGTCTCCATCTTGCGGTTGAAGACGTTGTCGATCTGGCCTTTCTGGATGAAGGTGACTTTCTTGCCTGCGGTGGGTTTGCCTTTGGCGGGCAGGGCTGCGAGATACTGGCAGATGAGCGGACGGATGGTCTCTTCGTCGTAGTTGCCCACGATGCGGAAGGTCCAGCCCTTAGCGCTTGCGGTGCGCTCCTTGGCCATCTGCAGGATGCGGTCGTAGCTGATCTGCGGCAGCGAGGCGGTGGTGAGCGGTGCCATGCGCGGGTTGTGGCCGTACATGGTGGCGGTGAGCGAGTCGCTGAGTGCCACCTCGGGTGTGAGGTCGCGGTTCTTCAGCTGTACCTCAAGCTGGTTCATCAGTGTGGCGAACGATTTCTCGTCTTTGTTGATGTTGGTGAAGTAGAGGTAGAGCATCTGGAACATGGTCTCGGCATCCTTGGGGGTGCAGTTACCGTCGGCGGTCATGTATTTCTCCGACATCTGCAGGTTGGCGTTGGCAATCTTTCCGGCCATGGCCTTCTCGAGCTCGGTGGAGGAGAAGTTGCCGAGTCCGCTGATGCCGATGACTTGGTCGAAGACCTGTGCGTTGACGTAGTCGGCAGGTCCGTAGAGCGAGCTGCCGCCGGGGCCGCGACCGTTGAGGATGACCTGGTCTTTCTTGTAGTCGGTCTTCTTCAGCAGCACGCGCACGCCGTTGGAGAGCAGCATCTCGGTGTAGCCGAGTTTCTCGTTACGGGTTTCTTTCTTGATGGTGCCGGCCTTGGGCAACTGGGTGATGAGGGGTTCGTCTTTCACGTTGTCGACGAAGGCCTCAACCTCTGCGGCGCGGGCTTCGTTGACGGCTGCGAGCATGCTCTCGACGGTGGGATAGACGGCACCCTCGGCCTCGTTGTTGAAGTTGATGACCACGGTGTTCTCGTTGGTCTCGGGCACGAGTTCCTTCATGTATTCGTTGATGGCGTCAACGGGAATGTTGGGCACGAGCTGCTGCATGAGCTGGTAGGTGAAGTCGATGCTGGGCATGGGCTCGTTGTCGAGGAAGTGGCCCAGGCACTCCTGCACGAACTGGCGGCTGTAGCGCTTGTCTTTGTTGGAGTATTGCTTTTCGAGGTTGCTGAGGTAGTCGCTCTTGAAACGGCTGTACTCTGATGCGGTAAATCCGTGCTCGGCGGCGCGGCGGGCCTCGATGAAGATGGCCTTCAGGGCTGCCTCGGTGAGCTCGGGCGACTTGGGCGATGCGTCGAGCATGAAGGCATCGCGGGTCTTGGCGTAGATGTAGGAGCCGTCCATGGCCGATGCCGAGACGAACGGACAGTCGGGCTGCTGTGCGGCCTCGGTGAGTCGTTTGTTGAGCATGCTCATGGCAGCTTGCTTCATGTAGTTGTAGAGCGGGAAGGCCATGGTCTGCTTGAGCGAGTCGGGGAATACTTCGTGCTTGAAGATGAGGTCGACCTCGGAGGTGGTCATCTCCTTGTCCTTGTCGACGATGATGATGGGCTCGGGCGTGTCGGGCACGGGCTCGTCGACGACGGGGATGATGGGCTCGGGATTCTTGATGGGGCCGAAGAGCTCTTTAATCTTGGCTTCGGTCTTGTCGACATCAATGTCGCCCACAACGATGATACCTTGGTTTGTGGGATGATACCACTTCTCGTAGTAGTCGCGCAGTTCCTTCGGTTTGAAGTTGTCGATGACCGACATCAGACCGATGGGGTAGCGCTCGCCATACTTCGAACCCGGATAGAGTGCGGGCAGGTTGCGCTCGAACATACGCGACGATGCTGATGTGCGCAGACGCCACTCTTCGTGGATGACGCCACGCTCTTTGTCGATTTCCTCGGGGTCGAGGGTCAGTCCGTCGGCCCAGTCGCGCAGGATGAGCAGACAAGAGTCGAGTGCCGACTGGCGTGTGGTGGGCACGTTGTCGATGTTGTAGACGGTGCGGTCGATGGAGGTGAAGGCGTTGAGGTCTCCTCCGAACTCTACGCCGATGGAGCGCAGCCACTCGATGAGGCTGTTGCCCTTGAAGTTGTCGGAGCCGTTGAAGGCCATGTGCTCAAGGAAGTGGGCGAGACCGCGCTGCGACTCTTCTTCCTGGATGGAACCCACCTTCTGGGCAATGTAGAAGTTGGCACGGTTTTCCGGCCAGTTGTTGTAACGAATGTAGTAGGTCAGGCCGTTGTCGAGCTTGCCGATGCGAACGGCGTCGTCGAGCGGCACGGGCGGCATCTGAGGCTCCTGAGCCTGTACCGCGGCTGCTGCCATGAGCAGCATGGCTACAATAAAATTTTTTAGTCTCATAAATTTCATTTTATAATTTTGATTTGATGAATAATTTACTTTTTAAAGTTTTACGAAATGCAAAGTTACACATTTTTTTATTATCATGGTATTTTTTTCGTGTTTTTTAATGATTTTTTATGGATAAGCTGTTTATAGTTCATAGTTCATAGTTCATAGTGCATAGTTGGCTGGCGCATCGGTGACGATTATGCACTCTGAACTATGCACTATGGACTATGCACTATGCACTATGCACTATGCACTATGAACTATGAATCAGGCTTCTTTCTGGCGGGTGCGCATGCGGGCCTCGACAACGTTGACCACGTAGTCGCCGAGCTTCTCGCACTCGTTGATGAGGTCCATGTAGATGGTGCCCACGGCATAGGTGTACTTGTGGTTGTTGATGTCGTGGATGTTTTGCGATTTCAGTTGGTTGCGGAAGTTGTTGATCTCGTTCTCGATGTTGAACGTACGGTTCACGTCGAACGTCTCTTTGCGTCCGCCCATCAGTCGGTTCATCTGCGAGAGCGACTGGTCGGTGAGCTCCATCATCTGGTGCAGATGCTGGTATTGCTCGTCGATGAAGTGGTCTTGCTTGTTCTGCACCTTGCGCGAGATGGTGCGGGCCATGTTGTAGCAGGCGTCGCCGATACTCTCGAGCTCGCTGATTTCGCGGAGCATGGCGCGTATCTTGGCTTTGGTGTCGTCGCTGAGGTGGGCGTCGCTCACCTGGTCGAGGTATTTGGCGATCTCCAGCTCCATGTTGTCGCTGATGCCTTCGTATTTCTCGATGCGCGAGAAGAGTTTGTTGAACTTCTGCACGTCTTTCTCGACCAGCAGCTCGCGCACCATGGCGAACATGCGCTGCATACGCTCGGAGAACGACTGTATTTCTTTCTGTGCCTCGAGGACGGAGAGCTCGGGGGTCTTCATGAAGCCGGCGGTGATGAAGTGCAGGCGGAAGTCTTCCTCTTCTACTTTCTTGGACTTGATGACCCAGCACACGAATTTCTCTATTTGCGGGATGAACCAGATGAGTATGCCGGCATTGATGACGTTGAAGCCGGTGTGGAAGGCGGCCAGGGTGAAGGTGAGTTTGCTGTTGGTTGACATGTGGGCCATGTCTTGGCCGAAGATGTTGGTGCCGGCATAGTCGACTACCCAGACGATTGCGTCGATGAACCAGTGGAACACGAGTAGAATCCACAGCACGCCGAAGACGTTGAAGAACATGTGGGCGAGTGCGGCGCGTCGGGCCTGGGTGTTGGCCGAGAGTGCGGCGAGGTTCGAGGTGATGGTGGTGCCGATGTTTTCGCCGAGCACCAGGGCGATGCCTTGATAGATGGGCATGGCGCCGCTGCCGCAGAGCAGCATGGTGATGGCCATGACGGCTGCCGATGATTGCACGCAGAAGGTGAGCACGCCGCCCAGGAAGAGGAAGGTCAGTGTGGTCCAGAAGGAGTTGGGGTCGAACGACTGGAAGAAGTTGAGCACGTCGGGGTTGTGGCCGAGGTCCATCTCGTTGCCGGTGAGTCGCAGCGTGGTCAGTCCTAAGAGCAGCAGACCCAGTCCGAAGAGGAAGTCGCCGATGTAGCGGTGCTTCTTCATGTAGATGAGTATGATGCCGAAGAAGAATCCCACGTAGCTGACGATGCTGATGTCGAACGATGTTCCCAGCGCCATGATCCATGCTGTGAGCGTGGTTCCGATGTTGGCACCCATGATGACCGAGATGGCCTGTGCCAGCGTGAGCAGTCCGGCGTTGACAAACGAGACGGTCATCACCGTGGTGGCTGTTGACGACTGCACTGAGGCGGTGACGAGCGTACCGGTGAGCATGCCGGTGAAGCGGTTGGTGGTCATTGCGCCGAGCACGTGGCGCAGTTGTGGACCGGCCAGTTTCTGTAGTGCATCGCTCATCGACTTCATTCCGAACATCAACAAGGCGAGCGAACCCAAAAGCTTGAGGAGGACTAACATAAATTAAACTTAATTTTGATTTTGCTGCAAATTTACATAAAAAATGCGAAAATCTATTGCCCTTTCTGTGTTTTTTCTTAATTTTACACACAATTTTTTTTATCATACCGCAACATTATGGCAGATACAATGAAAATAAGATGCCGCAACAACGGGTGTCAGATTGACGTCCCGTTCGGCAGTTCGCTCAAGGAAGTCTATCGGTTGTCGGGCTTGCAGATGGCCTACGAGCCTGTCTGCGCCTATGTGAACAACAAGGTGGAGGGCATGAACTACAGGGTGTATAAACCGAAGGACGTGGAGTTCATAGGGCTGACTACGGCCTCGGGGCACCGCACCTACACGCGTTCGCTCTTCTTCGTGCTCTGCAAGGCCGTGCACGACCTCTATCCCGAAGGCTCGGTGGTCATCGACATTCCAGTGTCGAACGGCTACTACTGCGACCTGCATCTCGACTGCGAGGTGACGGCCGACGTGGTGGCGCGCATCCGCCAACGCATGCAGGAGATTATCGCCGCCGGTCTGCGCATACGCCGACACGAGGTGCCCACCGAAGAGGCTGTGCGCGTGTTCGAACGGCTGGGCACCCACTCGAAGGTGACACTGCTCAAGACACTCGGATCGCTCTACACCACCTACTACGAGATTGACGGCTACGTCGACTATTTCTACGGCACCATGCTCACCAACACGGCACAGCTCTACCTCTTCGGACTCGAGCCTTACTACGACGGGGCACTGCTGCGCATACCCTCGATGGAGAATCCGGGCGAGCTGGCTCCGATGACGCGACAGGACAAGATGTTCGACATCTTCAAGGAGCATCACGACTGGCAGCGCATCATGGGCATCAGCACCATAGGCACGTTCAACGAGGTGGTCACACAGGGACATGCCGACGAGCTCATCCGTGTGGCCGAGGCGCTGCAAGAGAAGAAGATTGCGCAGATAGCCGAGCAGGTGGCGCAGAGGAAGGAGGTGCGCATGGTGCTCATCTCGGGGCCGTCGTCGAGCGGAAAGACCACCACCTGCAAGCGTATTGCCACGCAGCTGGTGGTGAACAAGATTTGGCCGGTGCTCATCTCGCTCGACGATTATTTCGTAGACCGCGACGACACGCCGCGCGACGAGTCGGGCGACTACGACTACGAAAGTCTGTATGCGCTCAACCTGCCGTTGCTTAACGAACACCTCACGGCACTCTTCCGGGGCGAGGAGGTGGAGCTGCCCAAGTATGACTTCCACACGGGGAAGAGCAAGCCCAGCGGCCGGCGGCTGCAGCTGAAACCGCATCAGATGCTCATCGTTGAGGGCATCCACGCGCTGAACCCCGAGCTGACGGCAAGCATACCGGCCGAAATGAAGTTCCGCGTCTATGCCTCGGCGCTCACCACCATCCTGCTCGACACCCACAACTACATTCCCACCACCGACAACCGCCTGCTGCGCCGCATCATTCGCGACTATAAGTATCGTGGCTGCTCGGCTCAGGATACCATCCGCCGCTGGCCCAGCGTCAGACGCGGTGAGCAGAAGTGGATTTTCCCCTATCAGGAGGAGGCCGACGTGATGTTCAACACCGCCATGCTCTACGAGTTGGCTGTCATCAAGAAGCAGGCCGAGCCCGTGCTCGAAGAGGTGCCCGAGAACTGCCCCGAATATGCCGAGGCACGAAGGCTGCTCAAGTTCCTGCACTACATCAAGGCCGTTGACTACGAGACGCTGCCGCCCACCTCGCTGCTGCGCGAGTTCATCGGCGGCTCGTCGTTCAAGTATTGACATCGCGAAGCACCAAAGAAAGTCCTGTTTTTTAAGATTCGTTAACGCCTGTGCGGTTAAAAATTCTAAAATCACGTAAGAATTTTAAATTGGCACAGGTGTCCGGAAATCTTCAAAATCGGATAGATATGCGGTTTTTATGCAGAAAAACGTCTTCCGTCTTTCGTTCCTCAACGTTCGATTTTGCGAAACATATATGTTTGAGGTTGCGAAAGACGGTCTTTTGCGTGCCGAAAGACGGTCTTTCGCAAGGTGAAAGCTTAGCTTTCGGAAGGCGAAACATATATCTTTCGGAAATGGAGGATGATGAGAGAAAATCGAATTTTGTGCTAAACGCCTGAATGACAGAGAATTGCGAAAATTGCGAAAAACAGCCGATTTTTCGGGCAAAAATGCGTTCTTCTGTGGGGAATGAAAAAAACTGGCAGTCTGTAATTTTTCGAAATCTTAAAAAATCAAAAATCGAAGGACACAAAAAGGCGGCACCGCTCAGTGCAGTGCCGCCCCGTTACTGGCTTGTTTATATACTCAGAGTATGATTATACTACCTGAGGCTTGTACTTGGGCGATTCGCCATACTGGTTGGGCTCGGGCTTACCGTCGGCAATACACATGATTAGAGGAATCAATCCACCGATACCGCAAGCGAGATAGAGCCACAGCAGATGACCGCTCTTGCCAATGTCGTGCAGACGACGAGCCTGGGCTGCGAGCATAGGCAGCAGGGTAGCTAAGCACCAGATACCCATGAGAATCATCAGAATGAGGTTGATGTTGGCATAGCTGGCTTCCTGAGCCTTCAGGGCCTCGAGTTTGTCAGGGTCGGAGAACATCACCGAGATGGCTTCGCTCACTACAGCAGCCTTCTTGGCAGAAAAAATCTGGAGAATCCAACCCAGAATACTATTAACAACACCTACTGCCAGATAGAACCACCACCACTCTGAACGGCGTGCACGGCCGTTGAAGTTGGCATAGTTGGCAAAACACTTCTTCACTGCTTCTACGAAACCCATCATAGGAGTAGCAACTACATTTTGATTTTCCATTTTGTTGTAATTTTAATGTTAATAATTATAGTATGTAAATAAATATCACACGCAGGTACTGGTCTTAATGAGGAATAGTCAGCATTAACACCGCAAAGATATGAAAAAATATTTTAAAAAACAAAAAAATGACACGTTTTTTTTGTAAAAAAGTTACAAATAGAAAGGAAAATGGACGCGCCACCTCGACTCCTTCCTCAAGAGGTGGAAGAAAAAATGCAAAAGAAGAACACGGCAGAATACGGAAATCCCGTTTGCGTGTAGGGACTGCAAAAGGTAAAAAGAAATAGCATAGGAGTTGGCCTATAGAGCCCCGAAGGGGCGACAGAATACAGGCAGGGGTGTAGTAAGCGTAGCGAACGAAACCCCTGCAAGTATCGCAGTATTAATACAAGCCCCGAAGGTGG
>CACYRB010000077.1 GCA_902776685.1 uncultured Prevotellaceae bacterium | reverse complement strand
GGGCTGGGAATACCAGCACCAGCTGGCTCACCTTGCCTTTCAGGTCGGCGGCGGTGAGTGCGGAGACCAGTCCGCCCTGGCTCTCGCCGATGAGCACGATGTGTCGGTGCCCCTGTTTGCGGAAGTGTGCGACGATGGCCTTCAGGTCGTTCACCTCGTCGAGTATCGACATGTTCAGCGTGTTGTTATCGCTACGGCTGCGCACCGAGCCACACGGGAAGTCGAAGGTGTAGCAGTCGTAGCCCAGGCGCTCCATCGTCTTGAAGTAGTTGCGCCCGTAGTCGAACGTGCCGTTGAAGCCGTGAGCGATGATGGCGATGGGCCTCTTGGCGTTGCGTTTCTGAGCGTTCTGCGCAGGTGTGAACAGCTCACCGAAGATGCGTCGGCTGCCATTCTCTATCCATAGCTCCTGTACACCGGCCTCTGCCTTCGGCTGCGGCTTGTAGTTCTTGTGTTCCATCGTAAAGCCGTCATAGCTGGAGAGGTCGCCTCCGACGAAGAGCTTTTCCTGCTCCTGCTTGCCGCGAAGCTGCCAGTCGAGCCAGGCCCGCACCATACGGGCATTGGCACCGCCGTTTGGCTGCTCATAGGTGCCACCGTGACCGCTCTGGGTGTTGTCGGCCAGCACCACCGGCACATGTTTGATGGCCTTGTAGTCCATCTGCGCATTCTTCCACGCCACATCGGTGGTTCCGCCGACGAGGTAGAGAATGGGCCCGTGCAGGTTCTTCAGCGACTTCGCGCTGGCATCGGCCATCGTCATCTTTCCCATGCCTGCATTGAGGATGAGGTAGGTCTTCAGGCGTGGGTCGGCAGCGTTGGCGAGCACCTGGGCTCCTCCGCACGAATGTCCGGCCGCAGCAATCTTCTCGGTGTCGACATATTTGTAATAAGGCGAGGACGGATTGCAAACCCAGTCGAGCGCTTTCTTAACCATCGACGACGGCGTGTGCTGGTCTTTCTCGTGCTGGGCGAACATCTGCAACTCACCAATCGCCACGACGACATATCCATAGGAAGCAATGTCGACGAGCATGTTCTCATAGCCGATGCTGGTGTCCATACAGCCGCCGTTGCAGAAGATGAGTACGGGCAGCTTCTCTTTCTTGGGTGTTCCCGTTTCAAACATGCCGAGTCTGCCAACGGTCATTGCGGCATCCAGGTTCATCGGTCGATAAACCACGAAGTCAGCCAGCGACTTCTCGCGCACGGCTACCGCCTTGTGTGGCCCGCTGCCTCCGTAGTCGGGCACCTTCAGCTGTTCGAACGAGACGCTGGGGTCGTCGTGCTTCAGATGGCGGGCATAGAAGGCATCCATCGCCGGACGGGTGAACTCCAACTGCTGGTCGAAGGCCACACCGTGTTGTCCATGCACCTTCACGTAGTCCACCGATGCACCAGCCCGTTGCATCTTCGTCACCCAGTCCTCGGTGAGGTTCGGCCTCACCACCGGGTCTTCACCGCCTTGCAGCACCAGGAACGGCGTCTTCGAAGCACCGATGTAGCCGATGGGCCACCATTCAGTGTGGTCGGCCCACTCACCAGCGCGACCAATCTCCGTGGGAGGCGCTCCGCCGGCGGCACACGCCACCGAGCAGTCATATTCGCGCCACGGGTCTTTCTCGTCGGCGAAGGCCTTGCTCTCAGCCGCCACGCCTGCCATCAGCGACAGGTGTCCGCCTGCAGAGTGGCCGTAGGTGCCGATGCGGTTGGGGTCGATGCCCAGTCGGCTGGCGTTCGCCTTCATCCAGCGGATGGCGCAGCGCACATCCTCAATGCAAGCGGGCAGTGGGGCCTCATGTGTGAGTCGGTAGTTCATGTTGCACACCACGTAGCCCTTCATGGCGTAGTCCACCATCAGCGTTCGGTAGACCATATCGTTCTTCGACCCTGCACTCCATCCGCCGCCGTGAATGATAAGGATGGCGGGTCGGTTCTGCTGCGGTCCGAAGAGTGGTTGTGCCAGATCGAGCACAGTGCTCGGCCCTACATCGGTGCGGTAGGCGATGTTCTCCGTGATGGTGATTTGTTTCTCCTGCGCCTGTGCTGTCAGCACGAACAGGAACGCAAGTACGGTAGTGAGTAGTTGTTTCATTGTTCTTGGGATTAATAGTGGATGCTAATTGTTATCAGTTGGTTTGCATGAGTTTGCTCTTACAGCCCAAGCAGCTCACGGTCGTGGTGCTGACGCGGCTCGCACTTGTTGTCGAGAATCATCGTGGTGCCAGTCTCGTCGTTGTAGGGTTCCCACTTGGGAAGTCCCTTCGTGTTCGGATTGCCCGTCTTGATGAATGCGAGCCAGATGCTGCTGATGAGTTTCTCAAATTTATAGGCAGTGGGTGAGGCCCCTGTCATCTCGCGTTGCAGACTGACGTTATGTAGCATGAAAGGAAGTTCCATACCGTGCGAGGCACCGAGGGCATTGTTTTCCGGCTTCCACGTGAACAGATAAAGATAGGCAGGAGCACCCCCTTGTGCGGCCTTGGCTGCGGCCTGGCGCACGGCTCCGGCCCGGAAACCCGTGTCAACATACGTCATCTCCTTCGGCTCGGCCTTGGGATAAGCCTTCTTGAATGCTGCGATATATTGGTCGGCCTTCTCGCCTTGTCGTTGGCGCACGGCGGCCTCGGCCTCTTCCCACGTCATATCACGGCTGATGTCGAACGTGAACTCGTTGAAATCGGTGCCGATGAGCATGGGTACATCCTTTGAAACAGGCGACGCCGGCTCAAACGGATGCTGAGGTAGGATGGTACCATCCACCACAGGCGAGAAGCCGCTGCGGATGCCCCGCTGTGCCAAGCGCTGAACGGCAAAGTTCAACTCTTCGTAGGTGTATTTCGAGAAGTCGGCCTGGGCTGTGGCGGGCTGTCCTAACTCCTGGGCGAGGGCTATGCCGAACTGCCGAGTCTGCTCAGGCAACGACTGGCGCAGCGTAGACCCGCTCTGCACGATGGCTCGCTTGAAGAGCCCCTTGGCCGAGGGCATCGCCAGCAACGTCGACACCTTGCCTCCGCCACCCGACTGCCCGCCGATGGTCACCTCGTTGGGATTGCCGCCAAAGCGGGCGATGTTGTCGCGCACCCACTCCAAGGCCTTCACGATGTCCTGCATGCCCAAGTTCACACTCTGTGCATATTTGCCACCAAGTCCCGTGAGGTCGGCATAGCCAAGAATGTTCAGGCGGTGGTTCAGGTTCACTACCACAATGTCGCCGGCCTCTGCCAGCCCACGACCCTCGTAGCACGGCAGGTCATGTCCCGAGCCGCCGGAGTAGCCGCCGCCGTGAATCCAGATGAAGACGGGTCGCTGCTTCTGGTCGTTGATGCTTGGCGTCCAAACGTTCAGCACCAGGCATTCCTTCTCGTCCATCGGCTCCGTCACAAACTGATTGCCGAAGCCATAGTCCGTCTGGCTGTTGCGACTGTTCCACTTCAGACTCTCGTTCTGCGGTGCCTGCGGTCCGTACACCTTGCATTGTCTGATGCCCTCAAACTTCTCAGGGGCCTGTGGCGGCATGAACCGTTCGGCCTTGGCATAGGGAATGCCTTTGAATGTAAAAATACTTCCGTCCTGATAGCCCTCAATGGTGCCATAGGCGGTCTCTACGCGGGTGTGCTGTCCTGCCGTGATGGGCTGTGCAAGCATGTGGGTTGCCGTCAGCGGTAATGCCAGCAATAAGGAAAGCGTTACTCTTTTCATGTCGTTATGTTTTTATAATTTACTGTAGTTTCGCAAACTCCATTTCCCAAGGGCTTCGCTCGGCTTTGCCGCTTTCAGAGCGCAGCGGGGAAAGAAAGGGCTTAAAGGGGAGTGATAGGGGAGTGAAAGGACGAATGCTTGGTGCTATTTCGTCGCGGTGAAGGTGATGGAAGCCGTTTGCAAGCCGTCGGCCTCTGCGGTGATGGTGACGGGACCAGGCTGGTCGGCAGCCACGATGGCCAGACATTTTCCCGACCACACCTTGCGTTCAGAGGCGAGTACGGAGCCGAGATCGGTCATGTTGCCATTCTCCACGCCTACGAGGCGACCACCCTTTACGTTAAAACGCACCAGGTTGTCGGCAAGTGGACATAGATTTCCGTCTTTGTCTAACACCTCGATGGTGACATGTGCCACATCGGCAGGAACGGCACGGAACGACGGCCTGTCGACGGTGGCACGCAGCTGTGCAGGAGCTCCTGCCGTGCGGATGACCTCTTCGAGGGTGGTGCTATCGCGGACGGCAACCACCTTGATTTCGCCCGGCTGATATTCCACGTCCCACGTCAGATGCAGGTCGGCGGTGGTGGCGAAGTGCTTGCCTGGGTCGTAGGATGCCCAGCTGGGGTTGACGCCCCGTCGTGGGAACTCCGTGGTTTTCTTGCCGTAGGACTTCCCATTGACGAACAGCTCTACTTCCGCGCAGTTGGTGTAGCAGGCCACTTGCATGATTTGTCCCTCGTGGCCTTCCCAGTTCCAGTGTGGCAACAGGTGGAGGACGGGTTCGTCGCTCCAGATGCTCTTGAAGAACCAATAGCCGTCCTTCTTGAAGCCGCAGTTGTCGAGATAGCCCGACTGGCTGCCGCGCGACGGCCACCCCGACTCACCATAATAGTCGGTGCCTGTCCACATGAAGTCGCCGATGACGTAGTCGTAGGCCGTTGTGAAGCGCCAGCGATGCTCCACGTCAATCAGTCCGCTACTGATGATGCCGTGCTGAATACGTCGGAAACGGCGCTGCGGCTGCTGCTGTTGCGGGCTGAAGCCGTCGGCTCCCGCACCAAGCTGTGGTGGGGGTGTTGTGCCCGGCCATTGATATTGTCGGCGTGGGCCACCCAGTCCACTCGACTCCGTTGCCACCACGCGACGGTTGGGGAAGTCGGCTTTGTCGATAGCATAGAGCACTTCGCGACGGGTGCGCCAGCGGTCGGGATAGTTATAGCCGATGATGTCGTTCTCGAAGGCTGCGAGGAATTCTGGCGAGGTAGGGCTGTTCGATGCAATCTCGTCGTTGCCGCTGGTCACCAGCCGCGTGTCGTCGAGTCGGTGGCAGAGGGCAATCATCTCTGCGGCAGCACCAGGGCCTTCTGCCGAGCGTTGGTCGCGAATCTCGTTGCCGATGCTCCACATCACCACCGAAGGATGGTTGCGGTCGCGTGCCACCATTGCGGTGAGGTCGCGCTCGTGCCACTCGCGATAGTAGAGGTGGTAGTCTTGCTTGTTCTTACCATTAATCCACTGGTCGAAGGCTTCATCCATCACGAGGAAGCCCATGCGGTCGCAGAGGTCGAGGAACTCCGGTGCCGGTGGGTTGTGAGCGGTGCGGATGGCGTTGCAGCCGCCACTTTTCAGAATCTCCAGTCGTCGCTCCCACACCCGTTCGGGCACGGCAGCCCCTACGGCACCACCGTCGTGATGCAGATTCACACCTTTCATCTTCACCTGCTTGCCATTCAGCAGGAATCCTTTGTCGAGCGGGTATTCGATGGTGCGGATGCCGAGCGTGTTCTCAACAACGTCGACGATGCGCTTGCCGTCGAGGAGTGTGGAGCGCAGCGTGTAGAGATAAGGATTCTCTAAGTCCCACACGTGGGGATGAGCCACCGCGAGTGTCTGCTCGTCGGCAGTCGTCGCAGACGCTGTCACGCTCACGGCCTTTTCCGTCTTCGCCACGCAGACACCCGTAGCGTCGACCACCTCGTGGCGCAGCGTCAGACGTCGGTTTCCGGCCTCTTCGTTCTCCACTTCCGACTTCACCCGAAGAACGGCCTCGTCGTCGTTCAGCGTGAGCGTACTGTTGAACACACCCCACTTGGCGAAATGTGTTGCTGCCGTCTCTACGAGTCGCACATGCCGGTAGATGCCCGAGCCCGTATACCAACGGGAGTTGGTCTGCTGCGAGTTGTCCACCCTGACGGCCAGGACGTTGCCTTTCGGCTTCAGATAGGGCGTCATGTCGTAGGAGAAGCTGCTGTAGCCATAAGGCCATGTGCCCAGCTCATGACCGTTTAGCCATACGGTACTATTCATATATACGCCGTCGAATTCAATGCTGTAGCGTTTCCGCTTGTCGTAGGCCTTCACGTCGAACGTCTTCCGATACCAGCCCAGGCCCGTAGGGAAGAAGCCGATGCTGCCGCCACCGGGATTGTCACGCAGGTTTTCGCCCTCTATGCTCCAGTCGTGCGGCACGTTGAGCAGGCGCCATCCTGCATCGCTGAGGGATGGACTTTCCGCATTTTCTACGTCGCCCAAGTGGAAGCGCCACCCGGCATCCATGTTTGTCACCTTGTGCATCTGGGCATTTGCCGTGATCGCTGTCAGCAGGACCGCCAGGCAAAGGAAGGTTAGTTTTTTCATCATAAGTCTTCGTTTGTTGATGGTTTGATAGATTCCTTCATTTGTTTGGACATCTTGATGTCCTCCGAATTTTGTCGCAAAGATACGAAAAATGTTTCAATAACATTTGCATTGATGTAACATCTCAATGAAATTATGTAACTTTGGCGTTCGCCGAAGATACTCTCGCTTGGAAATGAAATCAAAAAAAAGTTTTTTTGCTTTGCATTTCGCTCACTTATTCGTATCATTGGCGTTCGCCGAAGATACTCTCGTTCGGAAATGAAAAAGAAAAGCGAGTTTTCTTTTTGCATTTCGCTCACTTATTCGTATCTTTGCATCGATTATTTTGTGACGACAGCAATGAAATACAGTAGAGTTCTGCTATTATGGGCTGTGCTTCTGCCGCTAACGTGTTGGGCGCAGGAGCGGCACCGACTTGCTCTGCCTCGGCAGGAGCAGTTGTCTTCGCAGCGGGTGCTGCAAGTGGTGCAGGACTCTGAGGGATTCCTTTGGTATGCCACCGAGGGAGGCGGCTTGTGTCGCGACGACGGGCGGCAGATGCTGGTGTTCCGCAGCGATGCTGAACACCCCGACCTGTTGGGAAGCAACGATGTGTCGTGCGTGGCTGAGGCTCTTCCTGCCCCCAGCCCCACGGCGAAGGATCCCCTGAGGCAGAGGGGCAGACACATGATCATTGGTACGTTTCACGGAGCATTCGTACTTGATAAGCACGACTACAGCATCCGTCGGCTGGCGGAGGTTGACGACAAGCGGGTGGACGACATCATCGTGACGGCTAACGGACATTGGTGGCTGACGGCCAACAAAAAAGTTTATGAATTTAGCGGCGACGGCAATCTGTTGAAGACCTATCCCGCTGGTGAGAAATATCTCGCCCGCTTGCATGAGGACCGACAGGGCAGGCTGTGGGCTTCTCAGTGGGAAGGCGGACTGCTCAAGCTCGAAGACGGACAGTTCGTGTCGGCCCCGTGGCCTTTGGACGCTCCTCCGACCGCCATCGACGACAATCCCTCTGCCGACGGCTTGCTCATCGGAACCATCGGTCGAGGTGTGGTACGCTATCAGCCCGATAGCGGCAGCCTGGAACTCACCGACCCGCAGGACAGCGTTTGCATGAGCCGGGTCACACTCGACCTACAGGGGCGCATGCTTGTTGCCGACGGATTCGGCAATTGCTATGTGCTGTGCAGCGACGAACAACCTTCGTGGTTCAACGGCAGGATTCTCTCCAGAAGCGTTGCCGACTCCCTTCGCGCAGCACGCCATCTGTCGGCGCGTCCTACGGCGTTAGCCTTCAGCGGCGATGACGACCTTTGGTTCAGCACCGGTCGCGACATCCGCCGGCTGGTGCAAGGACGAGAAGAGGTGGTGTTGCCCACCACGAAAGATGTTTCGGCAATGGCCTTCACCCCCGATGGAACACTTTGGCTGGCCACCATCTTTGGCACCCTGATGAGCTACCAGCACGGACAACTCTCCACCGACGACTATGCCTCCAACGAGCACGGCGATGCCGTCGTAGCCCTGCAGGCCGACAGCGCGGGACGGCTACTCATCGTCAGCGACCGCTACGTACGGCTCTACGACCCTGCCCGTCAGACCCTTCGCCAGCAGAACATCGAGGAGGAGGGCGTTTACCGAATCGAGTTGCAGGAGACGGCTCCCGCCAGCCGCTGGAGCCAGCCGCGAGAAGAGGTGTTGGAACGCATGCCGCAGTGGGTGTGGTGGATGCTTGCCGTGCTGTTGGTGGTGCTGGTGGCCCTCGTCGTCTACGTGCGGTTCCTGCATCAGCAACGGAAGCGATTCCTGGCCGCCATGAAAAAAGACGCTCCTGCGTCGGAACGTCCTGCCGAAGAGTCACCAGTCCTTCATGACGAGTGGCTGCAAAAGGCTATCAAGGCCGTCGAGCAGCACATTGCCGACGACGACTATAGCGTGGAACAACTGGCCAGCGACCTCTGCATGAGTCGCATGACCTTCTATCGGAAAATACAATCGGCAACGGGTCAGAAGCCCACGGAGTTCATTCGCACCATTCGTCTCAGGCGTGCCACCGACCTGTTGCAACAAGGACGCATGACCGTCACCGAGGTGAGCTACGCCACGGGCTTCTCCTCCGTGAGCTATTTCAGTCGCTGCTTCCGAACAATGTTTGGCGTGCCGCCCACGCAGTTTGGCAAGACCACCACGGCCGACGACTTGTCGCCCAACGAGATGCCTAATGCCGACTGAGTGGTGACACCGAGCAGCACTCCGGAAAGACTATACACCTCAATCCTCTCCTCTTTTTCTTCACAGGCTGGCGAAATGCCGGTCAAATCAGTCTGCGAGGGCACCGTCTGGCCTTCGAGGGGGAAGATGCGCAGGGAGGCGATGTCGGGCAGTCCTGTGCTGCCGGTGGCAACGAGTTGCAGCGTGTATTGGCCTGCCTGCGCAGTCTCGATGTCGAGTGTCTGGTAGGCGTCATTGTTTTTAGAGAAATAGACTCGGCTGATGCTGTCGCCGTCGAGTAGCACCTCGGTGCCACGAAACGACGAACTGCTATACTTGAACACCAGGCGGTATTTGCCTGCCTCGCTGAAAGCGACGTCCCAGCTGGCTGTGCCGCCCTTCTGGCTGGCATTTTCTACAACGGCATCGCCGAACAGCGCCGACTCGCCGACGAAGAAGGTCACGGTGTCGGTGGCCTGCGTGAAATTCGAGGTGTCGGTGGCCTTCGCCCAGGCGGTGTGAACGCCAATGGGGGCATCGGCCAGCGTGAACGAGGCAACGGTCGTCGTGGGCACGTCGGCAAGGCACTCGGGCTGATAGGTTCCTACCTTCTTCTTATCGAAATGAAACTCCACCGACTGGATGCGTGCCTTGCGCCGATGCTGAACCTTTGCCTGCAGCTCCACACTGCCGGCGTCGACGGTCTGCTCAGCCGTTGGCGACTGCATGGAAGCCTTCATCAGCCAAGCCACCTCCGTGTGCTTCACACCCAGGAAGGCATCCATCATCACCGTCGGTCGGCTGGTGCTCTCGTCCCACGCTCCCATGTCGTAGCCGCCCATCGACTCCGGTTCCCAATAGAAGCAGCCCAGGTCGCCATTCTTAATCATACGGTCCATCACGCCCACCAGATACTGGTTGCCCGCGACGGCCTCAGAAGGATAGTGACCCGTCTCCACAATCATGCAAGGCTTGCCGTAGCGACTCTTCAGGTCGTTGATGTTGGTCATCACCTTTGTAATCATCGTCGGACCGTCGAGGTGCGACCAGCGCGGATAGGCCGACAGGCCGATGATGTCCCACTTCGCACCATTCTTCTTCAGTCCGTCGAAGATGCTGCGATAGAGCGAGTTGTCGTGGCCGTCGGGCAAGTGTACGATGACCTGCATCGTGGAGTCCACCGCCTTCACGGCATTATAGCCGCTGAGCACGAACTTTGCGAACGCCACCGAGCCGCCTTTGTTGGTCTGGCCGACGGGGTAGAGCATGCCGCGCTTCGTCTCGTTGCCCACCTGCACCCATTTCGGCACCACGCCTGCCGCCTTGATGGCCGACAGCACATCGTAGGTGTGGTCGTAGATGTTCTGTGCCAACGCCTCCACGCTGTGGTCGGTCCACGCCGAGGGGATGGTCTGGCTGCCTGGGTCGGCCCATGTGTCGCTGTAGTGGAAGTCGATCATCACGCCCATGCCCTTTGCCTTTGCGCGCCGGCACATCGACACCACCTCCTGCTTACTGCTGGCACCGCTGTTCACCGTCCACACGCGCAGGCGGATGTTGTTGATGCCTTGCTCCTTTAGAATCTGCAGAATGTCCTTTTGCTTCCCGTTCTTGTCGAGCCACTTCGTGCCCCAGCTTTCCATTTGTGGCACAAAGCTCACGTCGGCACCGAAGGCAAAGTCCTCATGTTCCGAGCGGTTGAAAAGCGTGTCGGTTACCGTGATGGCCTGGGCTCCTATCGTAGCCCAAGCCATCAATAAGATTAGTAGTAGGTTTCGTTTCATTGTAAAGTATGATTGTTGCAATTGTGTTGTTACAAAAGTTGCAAAAAAACTGCTGCAAAGGTACGCTTTTCCTTTGCAACAGCCTTTCACAATTGTAACAAACGGATTAAATCATGTAACAAAACAGCGCGCACCCCTCAAAAGAGGTATCATATAGAGTGGTAAGTAATTCCAGCCTCTATCTTATAGTCAGCGGCATGCAGCACAGTCGGGGTGGTCATCAAAGTGCTACCTCACCGTGTCTTTTCTCCTTCCAGTCAAGGAGTTGTTGATATATTTTCCTTTTCAGAACGATGTCGTTTGCACCTTTTTGAGATTTTTTGCTTGCCAATTTTACACCTTTTTGAGATTTTTGACTTGCCGTTTTTACACCTTTTTGAGATTTTTGACGGTGCAAATATACGCCTTTTTGAGTTTTTTTGCAAGTTTTTCAGTAAAAAAATAGCGACATCGGTTGTTTTTCCCTGATTTTTCCTTTTCCTGCCCGCTGTTGCGGGGCATGGTGGTTTAAGGTATGGAGCTATGCTCCGTAGGATAAGGAGGCGTGCTCCGTAGGATATGGAGACGTGCTCTATATGATATGGAGACGTGCTCCGTAGGATAAGGAGGCGTGCTCCGTAGCCCACGCCCCTGACCTGCAGTTGTGCTGCTTTGAACGCCGAAGACTTTGAACGCAGCTCTGCTGCTTGCAGGGGTCGCTTCGCGAGAAATTTATCAAAAATTTAATTCAAAATCTAACAAAATGTTTTTGCCCCACAGATTGCGGATTTGACCTTCGGTCGAGTCTGCTCACGCTCGGAAAAGCTGATGCAAGCATCGCTCTTCTCTCGCTTAATCGCAGCCTTCTCAGATTTCCGCTTTGAATTGAAAAAAACATTTGAATTGAAAAAAACATCTAAAACCCCGCTTGTGATGGCTGAGGTCTATCGACCTGACGTGTTGTCCTTCCGTCCTGTGCCTGAGAGCGAGCTCTCGGCACAGCCCGCAAGTACATCACGGTTTTTGCCAAAACTCAGCCCTCAAAGCGGCAAAAAACATAAAAAAACTCTGCTCACGGCCGTATTGGGTCCACGCATTTTGCTTTTTTCTGTTTTTTCAACATAGCTGGTGGGCTTTTGTGTCTATAAGTCAAAGAACGCGGTTGTATGTGGTTGTAAAGAATAGAGAGAAGAGGGTGACGGGCGGCAGGCGGCAGGGAGATCGATGTGAGGCAACTGGAGGGCGGTGGCGGGCGGCAGGGTGATCGATGTGAGGCAACTGGAGCGTTATGGGTGGCGAAAGTGTGGGAGTGGATGTGTGCTTCCAGTGGTTTCTGGCTTCTTTACACGCAGCGGAGCAGCTTTACACCTTACCCGTGCGAAGCACTTTACACACCTAAGGTTCTGAGTGCAAAGTTACGAAAAAATCTTGAAACTTACGAATTATAAGCAGAAAATTTTGGAATAATTTTGCATTAGCGCTGTATGTTACTATGTATCAATCAGTTACAGAGCACGTTTGTGAAAACATTGTGTGCAAAGGTGTTTCAGGCGATTTGCAACCCCATGCAAAACTACCATTTTAACCCCATTCTGATTACAGATTACAGATTACAGTTTATTTATGAGCCCATCATCTGGGGCTTGAACTTGAGAATATATCAAAATATGTAAGTAAAAATATTTACTATTATATATATAATATATATATTATATATAAATAGTAACCTTCTTTTTCACCCTCTTTTACCCCTCCCCTACAAAACTGTAATCTGTAATCTGTAATCGGAGAAGGGTGAAATGAGGGGGATAGCCTGCGGCGTTTAAGGCCCTTCGGGCGTGAAAGGTGCTGTGCACGGGTAAAGCCTGCGGCGTGTAAGGTGCTGCGCACTGGTAAGGCCCTCCGGGCGTGTAAGGTGGGCTGATGGGGTGTCGCGTTTTACGCCCCCCTTCTTACATGGGTGTTGGTAAAAACTGCGTACACAAAATTGGAAATGGAACTACTCCTCAGGGGGTGATGCGCGATGCATGTGGACGAGGATGATCAGCGCTGAACGATT
>CACYRB010000076.1 GCA_902776685.1 uncultured Prevotellaceae bacterium | reverse complement strand
CTCGCTCTGCGTCTTCACGTCGACAGCCACACAGCGGAAGGGAATGGACAGCTCGTCGAACGAGATGCTGTCGCGCCGCCCCGTCAAGCTGTCGAGCAGGGCAGTGTAGAGCATAAGGTGGGCCAGCTTGGGAATGAGCTTGGAAAGGACGGTGTCCATGTCGGGCTCGACAAGGAAGTTGTCGTTCAGGGGCTTGGCGGCTTCTGCCTCTCGCTTCTCTCCCCTCTCTTCTCTCCTCTTCTTCAGATACTCCTGTGCCTTGGCGGTGACCACGTTTGAGGTGAGGTCGCGCTCTTTGTCGGCAGCAAGCTCTTCGGAGATGTCGATGGGCAGGAAGGTCTTGCGGGTGAGTATCTGCGAGCCGGCACTCTTGAAATGGTGGTAGATCATCTCGACGCGGTCGATGTTGCCTTCGGCAAACTGGCTGCCGAGGTGGTGGGCCAGCGTGATGCAGTCTTGCACATTGGGCTTGTCGGCCAACGCGGTGTAGTCGCCTCCCGATGGGATGCCGAGCTTGTTGACTTTCTCGGCTACCTTGCGCCCGATGGGATAGACGATGATGTTCTCGCGTCCGAGGTGCTCGTATTCGGATATCACCTGCTGCATGAGCTTGATGACGTTGGCGTTGAAGCCGCCGCAAAGGCTGCTGTTGGAGGCGTACACGACGAGTGCGACGCGACGGACGGGGCGCTCCTGGTCGAAGATGGTCTGCGACTCGGCCTCGGCGGCAAGGAATGACTTGAGGATGTGCTCGAGCATGGTTTCGTAGGGGAGCATGTTCTCTATCATGACTTGCGCGTGGTGTAGCTTCGACGAGGCTACCATCTTCATCGCACTGGTAATCTTGCGAGTGGAGTTGACCGACGCTATGCGGCCCTTTATTTCTTTCAGACTTGGCATAATTAAATTATATAATTAGCAGCCCCCCATACTGCCCCCGAGGGGGCTTCTATAGGTTCACGAGCAGAAAAAACTATCATAGCCCCCTCGGGGGCTGAAAGGGGGGCCGCATTCTTTTTCACCTTTTCATTTGTATGTTCCGGCAATGTCGTCCATGACGTTCTCAATGACTTTCGTCGTCTCGTCGTCGATCTTTCCGCTGGCAAGCGTCGCGATGACTTCGGGATGGGCGGAGCGCATCTTCTCGAGGAAGGCGTCTTGACACTCGCGTACTTTCTCGACGGGTACGGATCGCATGAGACCGTTGATGCCGCAGTAGAGTACGGCAATCTGCTCGCCGACGGGCATGGGGCTGTATTGCGGCTGGATGAGCAGTTGGTTGTTCTTGCGGCCGCGGTCGATGGTCATGGCGGTCACGGGATCCATGTCGGACGAGAACTTCGAGAATGCCTCGAGCTCGCGATACTGCGCCATGTCGATTTTCAACGTTCCGGCAACCTTTTTCATCGACTTGATTTGTGCCGAACCGCCTACACGCGACACTGAGATGCCGACATTGATGGCCGGACGGAAGCCCTGGTTGAAAAGGTCGCTCTCGAGATAGATCTGGCCGTCGGTGATTGAGATGACGTTGGTGGGAATGTATGCCGAGACGTCGCCTGCCTGTGTCTCGATGATGGGCAATGCCGTGAGCGAACCGCCGCCTTTGACGTGTCCCTTCAGACATTCAGGCAGGTCGTTCATCTGCTCGGCCACTTCTTGCTGCTCGTTGATTTTGGCAGCACGCTCAAGAAGACGGGAGTGCAGGTAGAACACGTCGCCGGGATAGGCTTCACGGCCTGACGGACGACGGAGGATGAGCGACACTTCGCGATAAGCTACGGCCTGCTTCGACAGGTCGTCGTATACAACGAGGGCGGCATGGCCGCGGTCGCGGAAATATTCGCCGATGGCGGCTCCGGCAAACGGTGCGTAGTATTGCATGGCAGCGGGGTCGGCTGCCGTGGCACTGACGACAATCGTGTAAGGCAGGGCACCATGCTCCTTCAGGTTCTGCACGAGGGCTGCAACGGTTGATGCCTTCTGGCCGATGGCCACGTAGATGCAATAGACGGGCTTGCCTGCCTCGTAGAAACTCTTTTGGTTAATGATGGTGTCGACGGCGATGGCAGTCTTGCCCGTCTGGCGGTCGCCGATGATGAGCTCGCGCTGGCCGCGACCAATGGGTATCATCGAGTCGACTGCTTTCAGACCTGTCTGAAGAGGCTCTTTCACCGGCTGACGATAGATGACGCCAGGTGCCTTGCGGTCGAGTGGCATCTCGAAGGACTCGGTAAGGTCGATGTCGCCCTTGCCGTCGATGGCCTGCCCGAGCGGATTGATGACACGGCCAAGCATGTTGTCGTTGACTCGGATAGAGGCAATACGGTGGGTGCGCTTGACGATCTGCCCCTCCTTGATTCCGGCTGTCGGACCAAGCAGGATACAACCGACATTGTCTTCTTCCAAGTTCATCACAATGGCCATCGTGCCGTTTTCAAATTCGAGGAGCTCGTTTGCCTCGGCATTACGAAGACCATAGATGCGGGCAACACCGTCGCTCACGGTAAGCACGGTGCCCACCTCGTCGAATTTCTGGCTGTCGTCTATTCCACGCAACTGCTGAAGCAGCACTTCACTGACTTCACTCGGTTTTATTTTATCTGACATATTTTTCTTATTTACTCCTTAACTCTTATTTTTTCAATGTAGAAAGAATGGTGTTGAGCTTCGCACGAACGCTTGCATCCATTCTGTAAGTATCGTACTCAAGGATGAAGCCCCCGATGATGTCGGGATTGACCTCGGTCTGGAAGTCGACCTCACCTTTCGTCTTACGCTCGACCATCTGCTTCATGTTACGCTCGGTCTCAGCCGAGACGGGGACGGCAGTGGTCAGTTTTCCACGGATGAGATTCTTCTGCTTACGATAGAGTGTGACATAGGACGCGGCCATGAACTGCAGGAAATCGGCCCTCCCCTCGGACAGGACAAGTGCCACGAAACGCTTGGTCAAGTCGCACGGACTTCCACAAGCCGTCAGCAGCAACTCCTCTTTCTTGTCGCGGTAAAGCATCGGATTAGCTATTGTATGCCGCAACTCGGGCACTTCGATGAAACTCCTGACCAGAGTCTGCATCTCCTCGTACACCCGGCCGTCGTCTCCTGACGCCGTTGCACTCTTGAGCAATGCCCTTGCATAGCGAACTGAAATAACTCCTATATCCATAAGCCACTATTTCTTTTCATCAGAAGAAACCTCATCCAGCAATTTGTCAATCATCTCCATCTGACGGTCAGACGAAGAAAGCTTCTCGCGGAGAATCTTTTCGGCAATCTGAACACTGAGCTCAGCCACCTGGGCACGGATGTCGCGAATAGCATTCTGCTTCTCGGCGTCAATCTCAGCCTTGGCGTCGCTGAGCAGGCGGGCTCCTTCCTGCCGTGCCTGCTCTTGAGCCTTCTCCACGATGGCACCTCGCGTCTCGGCAGCCTCCTTCAACATGGCGGCCTGCTTCTCGCGGGCTTCCTGAAGAATGGCCTCACTCTCTTGCTTGATGTTCTCCATGCGCTCTGATGCCTCATGCGCCTTGCGAAGACTTTCGTCGATGTACCGCTTACGCGAATCCACCATGTTGATGATGGCAGGAAAGCCCCATTTCACAAGCACAAAGAAGACGGTCAGAAATGCCATAAGCATCCAGAACAAAAGACCGAAGTCGGGTGTCAGTATCGATGGCAATTTACTGAAATCCATTTACTATCTCTGAAAAAGCTTTTTTTACTTGATAAGGAACGCACAGGCTGCAATGGCGAAGAGCGCACAACCCTCAACGAAAGCCGAAGTAAGAATCATGTTCGTCTGAATCTTACCTGTTGCCTCTGGCTGACGGGCAATAGCATCCATGGCGCTACCACCAATCTTACCGATACCCAAACCTGCACCAATTGTTGCAATACCTGCTCCCAGGCCGCAGCCCAGCTGTGCCAGACCTTCAGCGGCTAAAAGTGTTGAAATCATCATAACTTTTAAAATGTTTTAATTATTAATATTATTATTTTTTTTGTTTGTTTAAACTAATTCTTATTCCTCTTCTTATTCCTCTTCTTATTCCTCGTGATGGTCCTTATGAGCCAAACCGATGAAGACGGCACTAAGCATCGTGAAGACGTATGCCTGAACAAAGGCAACCAGAACCTCCAGCAGATTCATGAACAACAACATGATGATGCTGAACGCATTGAGTCCCAATCCGAATCCGACGCCCATCGACCATCCAAGGAAGATGACGCAAGTGAAGCTGAGAATCACAGCATGTCCGGCCATCATGTTGGCAAAAAGACGAATCATCAGGGCAAAAGGCTTGGTAAACACACCGAACAGCTCGATAATCGGCATTACCGGAGCGGGATAAGCCTTCAAGAAGATAGGCACATCCGGCCAGAAAATCTCCTTCCAATATTCTTTATTGGCAAAGATGTTTATGGCAAGCATCGTACACAGGGCCAGGAAGAAGGTAATATTGATGTTACCCGTCACATTAGCTCCGGCAGGGAAGATGGGAATCAACCCGATGAGGTTGGCCGTCAGGATGAAGAAGAACACGGTCAGCAGATAAGGGGCATACTGCTTGTAGTGCTTCTCGCCAACCGACGGCTTGATGAGGTCGTCGTGAATATACATCACGAGCATCTCCATCATGCCGACAAACCCTTTCGGAGCCTCGCTTTTCTCGTCGCGGTTCTTATACCACCTCGAGCAAGAAAGGAAGACCACGATGAGCACAATAACGACAATCCATATTTGAGCCACCGCCTTCGTGATACTCAGGTCGATCGGGCGAACCGTCGAGCCATCGGCCATCTTCTCATAGATTTTCCCATGAGCCTCTTTGTTGAAGAAGAACCCGTCGGGCAAGCTGTGAGCCGTACAAAAATGCCATTGACCTGTCTGGCTACTGCGTATAATAATTGGCAACGGAACACTGATGTGCTTCCCCTGATAGGTCGCAATATGCCACTCGTAAGCATCGGCCAAGTGCTCGAGCACTATTTCAGGAATGTCGAGCTCCTTGCTTTCCGCCTCTTCGTTGGCAACCATCTGCATCGGCATCAGTGCCACCAGCAACAAGACTGCTATCGTCTTAAATCGTTTCATTATATTATAATAATGTATATTCATTTTTTTATATTTCTCATGAGCGGTTTGACAACCGTGCAAAATAGACCGATGTATGAGCAAGCAGAACGAGATAGAATATCATGAAGACAATAAAGAACACCAGCATAGCGTCGCGGCCCTTCACGAGATAATAGACAAACATCGTGGCCAGAGCCAACAGAAGCCTGAAGCCTGATGCTGCCGTATAGAATGTCGGCAGGTTATCGGGCGATTGCTTCGCCACTCGCCTCCATATCAGAGCTTCGGCAGTGCTCACAACGAGCGAGAATACAGCACCCACGATAGCCGGAACGAGCAAACCCTCGATGTTACTGACACTCATCACACCCAGCACAAGCAGGAAAATGCCAGCTGTCAGCCAAAGCTCCTGCTTGGCGTAGGTACGGCTGAGTCTGTCTACATGCTCTATCTTCATCATTCTGCGTTCTCCCTTTCCAACACTTCCACACAGAGATTGACCTGATTCTTCTTCACCTCGACGAAACCGCCCAGAATTTCAAGTTTAGCCAAACCCTCTTCCGTGAGATACTCCACCCGTCCTTTCTCCAAAGACGAGATAATCGGAGCGTGGTTGGTCAGAATCTCAAAGCTTCCGAGTGTGCCGGGAACAACTACCCGCTCCACACTACCGTCAAACTCCACTCTTTCCGGAGAAACTATTTTCAGTTGTAACATAAGTATATTCTATGCTTTTACAATCGTCGAAGCTTTACTATGCGCATCGACCGAAAGAATTATGCATTACCTTTAGCTGCTTCCATGAGCTTGCGACCTTTCTCAATAGCATCCTCGATGGTTCCAACATTAAGGAAGGCCTGCTCGGGCAACTCGTCAACCTCACCGTCAAGAATCATGTTGAAGCCCTTGATCGTGTCTTCAATAGAAACCATCACGCCAGGAACGCCCGTAAATTGCTCGGCCACGGCGAAGGGTTGCGAGAGGAAACGTTGCACTCGACGTGCACGGTTCACGGTCAGCTTGTCTTCATCTGAGAGCTCGTCCATACCGAGAATGGCAATAATGTCTTGCAACTCCTGATAGCGTTGCAAAATCTGAATAACACGTTGAGCACAATCATAGTGAGCTTTTCCGACGATGAGCGGGTCGAGGATACGCGACGTTGAGCCCAGCGGGTCGACGGCGGGATAGATACCCAGCTCGGTAATCTTACGCGAGAGCACGGTCGTAGCGTCCAAGTGTGTGAACGTCGTAGCAGGAGCCGGGTCGGTCAAGTCGTCGGCAGGCACATAAACGGCCTGTACAGAAGTGATAGAACCCTTCTTCGTCGAGGTGATACGTTCCTGCATGGCACCCATCTCCGAGGCCAGTGTCGGCTGGTATCCCACGGCCGAAGGCATACGTCCGAGCAGAGCCGAAACCTCCGAACCTGCCTGTGTAAAACGGAAAATGTTATCGATGAAGAACAAGATGTCGGCAGCTGCACCGTCCTTACCGCCATTATCGCGGAAGCCTTCGGCAACAGTCAGTCCCGAGAGAGCCACCGATGCACGTGCACCCGGCGGTTCGTTCATCTGACCGTAAACAAGCGTAGCCTGACTCTTCTTCAACTCTTCAGGGTCGACAAGCGAGAGGTCCCACTTGCCCTCCTCCATGGCTTTCTGGAACTTCTCACCATAACGAACAACGCCCGACTCAATCATCTCGCGAATAAGGTCGTTACCTTCACGTGTGCGCTCACCGACACCGGCAAAAACCGAGTAGCCATTGTGGCCTTTGGCAATGTTGTTGATGAGCTCCATGATGAGCACCGTCTTACCTACACCGGCACCGCCGAAGAGTCCAATTTTTCCACCCTTCATATAGGGCTCCAGCAGGTCAATCACCTTGATACCCGTTGCAAGCACCTCCTTGCGTGTAGAGAGTTCTTCAAACTTCGGGGCCTCACGGTGAATGGGATAGGCGCCTTCCATGTCGAGCGTCTTCATACCGTCGATGGGTTGGCCGATAACGTTCAGCATACGGCCTTTAATCTGGTCGCCGGCAGGCATCTGGATAGGAGAACCGGCAGGAACGACCTCAAGGCCGCGTTGCAAACCGTCGGTATTATCCATAGCCACACAACGCACGGTGTCTTCACCTATGTGCTGCTGTACTTCAATGACCAAGTCGCGTCCGTCTGCACGTTTTACATAAAGTGCCTCGTAAATCTTTGGCAACACTTTCTCGGCATCCTGCCCTTTGGTATCGAAATAAACGTCGATAACAGGTCCGATGACCTGAGAAATGTGTCCGATAATCTGTGACATATACTATATTAAAATTAAAGTTATTTCGTATAGAAAACGCCGTGGCGCTGAAAATATTTTTTGATTTGGTTGCAAAGTTACAACTTTTTTCCCGATTGCAAAAGATTTTCAACGAATAATTGTCATTTTGAAGCTTATTCATTACCTTTGCAACGCTTTTTCCAACCTACAAATGCATAAAAATGGAACCATACTACAACGATTTTGGCACATGGTTACGCCGACAATTCCCTTACCGCGTGCAAAAATTATCGGTCGACGCCGGTTTCTCTTGTCCCAACCGTGACGGACGAATCGGAACAGGCGGATGTATCTATTGCGACAACCGCACTTTCAACCCTGCCTATTGCAACAATCGGAAGAGCATCACCCAACAACTGGAAGACGGCAAACGCTTCTTTTCCCGCAAATATCCCGACATAAAGTATCTTGCCTACTTTCAGGCATTTACCAATACCTATGCTCCACTTGCCCAACTGAAAATACTTTACGAAGAGGCTCTTCGCGTTGACGACGTTGTCGGACTTGTCGTCGGCACACGTCCCGATTGCGTTTCCGACGAATTGCTCGACTATCTGGCCGAGCTCCGCCGCCGATGCTTCGTGCTGGTCGAGTATGGCATTGAGTCGGCCAACAACGATACGCTTCGTCGCATCAATCGCGGCCACACCTTCGAGCAGGCACGCGAAACCGTCGTTCGCACCCATGAGCGAGGTATCCTTTGTGGCGGCCACATCATTCTCGGACTTCCAGGCGAAGACTCGTCCGAAAGTCTGCGCCAAGCCCCAGTCATCTCTGCCCTGCCTTTAGACATCTTGAAGATTCATCAAATGCAAATCATCGAAGGTACACGGTTGGCAAAAATCTATCAAGAAACGCCCTTCCACGTATATAGTATTGAAGAATATATCGAATTGGTTTCCAACTATATACAGCTCTTGAGAAAAGAAATAGTTTTAGAACGTTTCGTGTCGCAATCACCTGCCGATTTACTCGTTGCTCCACGATGGGGAATCAAGAATTATGAGTTTACCAACCTACTTGTCAACCACCTCAGAAAACATCATATTCATCAAGGTCAGCTGGCCGGATGAACTAACGACACAAGCATAAAATGACCTACGTCCAGCACTTTTTATCGTCGCACATTTGTTTTAATTTCAGAAAATGTTGTAACTTTGCAAGTTGAAATGACATACAAAGAAACCGTAGAATATTTGTACAACAGTACGCCGGTGTTCGAACACGTGGGAGCATCGGCCTACAAGGAGGGACTGGCCAACACACTGGCCTTAGACGACCACTTCGGCCATCCTCACCAAAGCTATAAGACCATCCACGTGGCAGGCACCAACGGCAAGGGCAGCGTGTCGCATAGCCTTGCCGCCGTATTGCAAGAGGCCGGACTTAAGGTAGGACTCTACACCTCTCCACACCTTATTGATTTCCGTGAACGGATACGTGTTAACGGAAAGTGTATCAGTGAGAAACGCATCGTTGACTTCGTAGAAAAAGAACGTTCTTTCTTCGAACCGCTCCACCCTTCGTTTTTCGAATTGACCACAGCCCTTGCCTTCCTTTATTTCAAAGAGCAGGCCGTCGACGTTGCCGTGATTGAGGTCGGCTTGGGCGGGCGTCTCGATTGCACCAACATCATCACGCCCATGCTCTCCGTCATCACCAACATTTCCTTTGACCACACCGGTTTCTTGGGCAACACGCTGAGTCAGATTGCCGGCGAGAAGGCAGGCATCATCAAACGCGGTGTGCCCGTTGTGATAGGCGAGACCACGCCCGAGACACGCCCCGTGTTTGAACAGAAGGCGCAAGAGACAGGTGCCCCGCTTTTTTTCGCCGAGGAGTTCGCAATGCCCTCTCCCCTACCCGACTTTGAACTGAAGGGTAGCTATCAGGAGAAAAACCTACGCACCATCTTGTGCGCACTCAGCCATATACCCCACCTGTCCATCGAGGGCCACGAGACTGCCCTTGCCCACGTCAGCTCGCTGACGGGCTTGCGCGGGCGCTGGGAAGTGCTTCGCGCGAAGCCACTCGTGGTGTGCGACACGGGGCACAACGTGGCTGGATGGGAATACCTTTCCCGACAAATCAAGCAACAGAAGGCCAAGACCACGCGAATCGTCTTCGGCATGGTTGACGATAAGGACATCGACACCGTGATGCAAATGTTGCCCCGTAATGCCGTCTATTACTTCACGCAGGCACAGACGAAGCGTGCCATTCCCGCCGCCGACGTGCAAGCGAAAGGACTCAAGCACGGTCTTCGCGGAAAAGCTTTCACACATGTCGGCAAAGCCTATCAGCAGGCACTTGCCGATGCCTCACCTGCCGATTTCATCTTTGTCGGTGGTTCCAGCTATGTGGTGGCCGACCTGCTGGCCGACGAGAAGAAAATTGAAAATTGAGAATTGAAAATTATAAAACTCTTTATCATTAACATGAAACAAAAATGGTATTTAATGGTCCTTTTAGGGCTGCTAAGCACAAACCTTATGGCACAAGAGAAAAAAACGTTCACACTTGAAGACCTGAACTACGGCGGACGAAACTATCGTAACATGGTGCCTGAAAACCGCTACTATACATGGTGGGGCGACCAACTTGTCAGACAAGACATCGACGCCTGCTACCTTGTCAACCCGAAAGACGGCACCGAAGAGGCGTTGCTGACGCTCGACGAGTTGAACGACATTGTCCAGGGTGACGAGCACAACCGCATGCGTCATCTCTACAACATCGAGTTCCCCTACCCCGACAAGACGATTGCGAAGCTTGTTAACGGCCAACAAATCATGCTCGTTGACTGGAAGGGCAAAGAAGTGCTGAGCACCTTCGACCGCGACAACGTGCAGGCCGAAGAGTTTTGTGCGGCCTCGAGGCTTCTGGCAACCGTGAAAGACCATCAGCTTTTTGTCTCCGACGGCACAAACTCCGTTCAGCTCACCACCGACGGATCTCGCGAGATTGTATACGGGCAGAGTGTTCACCGCGACGAGTTCGGAATTTCGAAAGGACTCTTCTGGAGCCCCGACGGCAAGCGGCTGGCGTTCTATCGCATGAATCAGTCAATGGTGACCGACTATCCGCAGGTCAACATTTTTACTCGTGAAGCCACTTGCGAGCCCGATAAATATCCGATGGCAGGCGAGACCTCACACAAGGTGACCGTAGGCATCTATGACACCGAGACGCGGCAGATACGTTACCTGAAGGCCGGCGACCCCACCGACCGCTATTTCACCAACATCGCATGGTCGCCCGACGGCAACACCATCTACATGTTCGAGCTCAACCGCGATCAGAACGATTGTCGTCTGGTGGCCTATAACGCTCTGAGCGGAGAAAAGGAGAAAGAACTCTACCGCGAGACACACGAGAAATATGTAGAGCCGTTGAACCCCATCGTGTTCCTGCCTTGGAACGACAACGAGTTTTTGATGCAAAGCCAACGCGACGGCTACAACCACCTATATATTTATAATGTGGAAGGCAAGATGGTCAAGCAACTCACCAACGGCTCATTCGTGGTGATGGAGATGCTGGGCTTCGACACGGCCAATAAACGCGTCATCGTTGCCACCAACCAAGCCTCCCCCATCCAGCGCAACATCTTCTCCGTCGACGTGAAGAGCGGCAAGCGCACACCGCTCGACAACCGCAAGGGCTGGCACAACGCCGAACTCTCGGCAGGCGGAAAATATATCGTCGACAACTATTCCGAACCCGCCACGCCCCGAGAAATCGTGCTCACACGCACCGACGCCCCTGTCAAGAGCATTAAGCTGCTCTCGTCAGGAGACCCTTGGCAGGGCTACAACGTGCCTGAATATGTGTGCGGCACGCTCAAGGCCGCCGACGGCGAGACCGACCTCTTCTATCGCATGGTGAAGCCTGTCGACTTCGACCCCACGAAGAAATACCCGACCATCGTATATGTCTATGGCGGTCCTCATGCCCACAACGTGCAGGCCTCTTGGCACTATGGCTCGCGGGGCTGGGAGACCTACATGGCCGGCAAGGGCTATCTGCTCTTCATCCTCGACAACCGAGGGAGTGAGAACCGTGGTCGCGAGTTTGAGCAGGCCACCTTCCGCCAGCTCGGACAGATAGAGATGGCCGACCAGATGAAAGGTATTGAATACCTGAAGACACTGCCCTATGTCGACGCCGACCGCATCGGTGTTCACGGCTGGTCGTTTGGCGGGTTCATGACCATCACGCTCATGGTCAACCATCCCGAGGTGTTCAAGGTGGGTGTGGCAGGAGGCCCCGTCATCGACTGGAAG
>CACYRB010000075.1 GCA_902776685.1 uncultured Prevotellaceae bacterium | reverse complement strand
GACCCAGTCGAGAAGGTTACCGTAGCTTGACATATTAAGGATTTCTGTTGTAGGGGCTTTATAGTTCTTCAATTCCATAATTTTATCTTCTTACTTTAAAAACATTTTTATTTGACAAGCACTTTCCTAACCGTTCCATCGCTCATGCGCACAATGTTCAGACCTCTGTGCGCTGTGGTCTGCCGGCGGCCGGTGGCATCGTAGATGCCAGCAGCCTGGCGCAACGTCTGCTCCGTATCGGCGGCCTCGATGGCGGTAACGGCCTCGTCGTCGCGGAACGACAGGGTGAAGAACTTCGAGGCACCAGTCGCGTCGGTGGGATAGAACAGCACGCGATGGTCTACAAGGTTAAGGCTGCCCGTAGCACGCTTGAATTCGCTGTTCTGAATGAAATACATGCCGTCGTAGTCGGAAACCGTTTCTTTCACATAGTAGCCCTTAGTCTTCCAGTTCGACAGTCCGGTACTGCCCTCGTAGGGTGATCCGTATGCCGTTATCGGTCCTGGCTGCGACCACGTCTCTTCTGCGGCGTTCGTGCTGCGCGTAGCATGAACGGTGATACCGAAGTTGCCACTGTCGTCCTTCATTAGGAACTCTGCATTGTTGAGACGCTTGAAGGCGAATGGTGTGTGGGCAGGAACAGTCTGCACGTCGGTGAATTTCAGCTTCGTCATATCACCGTTTTGCTCGCTGAGACTGTAGGTCTGAATGTCGCTGTTCGAGGTGAAGGCATAGGGCAGGACTACCGAGCCATACTCCTTGTTGCCCATCGTGCGGCTGTAGACAGCCTCGTTGGTCTTGAAGTTGCGGGGGAACTCGATGTCGACCTTGTCAATGGAGTAGTAATTCGGGCATCTCAGGTCATTCTCGTTGCCATTATAAGAAAAGACGACATTAGTCACATTGTCAACAACCCCATTCCTTTTCGGCAAATAAATAACAGTTGTTTCAGGAACACCACTAAATGTGCCCGAATTGCGTTGTACGGTATTCAGCGGAGTTTCTAACCCAGTGCCCGACGTAGCATAGCTGATGTTATAAAAATCAATATAGCGAAGCATATTACAATTGCGAAACATGTTATTAGCATTTGAAACCTTGTTCATATTGAAGTGTTCTCCAAAGATGATCCCCCTCAATTTTGCGCAAGACTCAAAAAGAGACGCCATGTTTGTGGTATTGCCAGAATCCCATCCGCTCAGGTGAACCAATGTAAGATTATTACATAATCTAAAAGTGGCAAACATGTTGGTGACATTACTTGTGTCCCAGTCCTTAATCCCGTCAAGCGAGGTTAGGCCAGTACAAGAAGAAAAAGCGTATTCAATAGAAGTAACATTGGCAGTATTCCAATCCTTGATCCCATCAAGCGAAGTGAGATTTATACAACTTTCAAAGGTATGTTTCATTTCTATTACGCTGCTGGTGTTCCAATCCTTTAACGGCTCAAGCGAGGTGAGCATCCTGCAAGTAGAAAAAGCATAATTCATTTTTTTAACGTTGGCAGTATTCCAATCCTTAATCCCATCAAGCGAGGTGAGCCTAGAGCAACCTTGGAAAATTCCCGCGAAATCGGTGGCACTACTGGTGTTCCAGTCTTTTAAAGACTCAAGCGAAGTGAGATTATTGCAACCAAAAAAAACATTTGACATGTTTTGTACGTTTTGAGTGTTCCAGTTGGTGAGTGGCTCTAATGATGTAAGACCGGTGCAACTACGAAAAGCGCCTGCCATATTTGTTACGTTACTGATGTCCCAGTCTTTTAAAGGCTCAAGTGAGGGGATATTTCTCAAATTTTCAAAGATGCAATCAATTTGCGTAACATTGCTGACATCCCAGTCTTTTAACGGCTCAAGCGAGGTGATCCCTTGACATTGACAAAACGTGTTTGACATGTTGCTTACATTGCTGGTGTTCCAATCTTTTAACGGCTCAAGCGAGCTAACACCAGAGCAACCTCTAAAAGCGTAACTCAAATTTGTTACGTTACTGATGTCCCAGCCTTTTAAAGGTTCAAGCGACGTGAGACCTGTACAAGAATAAAAAAGCCTGGACATATCGCTGACGTTGCTGACATTCCAATTGCGAAGCATCTCTAATGAGGTTAGCTTAGAGCAGCCACTAAAAGCATCCCTAATGTTTGTGAGATTACTGGTGTTAATATTATTATCAAGCCCGGTAGTCGTTGTCAAATTTGAAAAGTTAGAGAACCAATATGCCAAGGAGTAGGGACAGAAACCTGAGAAATTAGGTTCTATGACTACGCTGGTTACTAATTCACGTATAGCCCTCCAAGGTTGAGAAGTAGTAGTGTAACCGCCGGGAGCTACATTATAGACATTCGTAATAATCTGTCCATCGTGGTAGTCACCTGCGGCATAGGTATTTGTATCGTAGGTGAAATAGAATGTTGTGTTACCTGCGCACCAAAGAGCCTTAGCTGTCTGGGCAGAAATGATTTGGGACTGCATCAGGCTCAAAAACAATAATAAAAGTACATTTCTTTTCATAGCTTTGCTTATTATTTAGAAATTAAAAAAATGGCTGTGGCCGTGCGGATGCACATGTTGAGGTATTGGCATAAAGAATGACGTGGCCATTCTTATGCACTTACCTAAGGGGCAGACCTGAGAAATTGGACCCCTCCACAAACTTAAGAATGCTCCACGCCAAAAGCGTGTGCATAGCCATATACTTGTGGAGTGAAAAACCATTCTCTAGTTTTCCCCTGCTTCTTAAATCGAACTATCCAAATGAAGATTTCTCAGGTCTTTTCGGTAAGTGCGAAATAATAAGCTAATGCATCAAAATTCAGAATCCTTTTCTGAATCTGGGTGCAAATTTACATTTTTTGGGGGAAACAAACAAATAATAATGTATTTTTTTTTATAATTGACAAGAAAAAATGCTAACAAAATAACTTATTGCATTTATTTGGAGGGAAAAACTACGAAATTATTTCATTATTATGTTCTTTTGTAGGTGTCTTATATTATAATGTGACATTTTGTTCCTGTGTCAGACACATAACGCGGCCTTCCCAACCCGCCCAGACCGCCGCAACCCTATATGCTAAAAGAGATTTATTTCACACAATAATCATGTGATTATGCGGCCTGTAACGTTGATTATTAATATATCTAATTGTATTTTTTAGAATGGGAGTCCTACGGCGAAGTGGAAAGCAAAGTCGCGTGAGAGCCTGGGATGGAGGAGCGGAAGCCGCTCGCGACTATCGGCGCCTGAGGGGTCGTGGGCTTTCATGGCGGCGTCGAATCGCAGGATGAAGTAGTCGAAGTTGAGTCGCAGGCCGAGGCCATAGGAGGCTGCTATCTGCCTGAGGAACGAATGGAACTGGAACTGTCCGCCGGGCTGGTCGTCGTAGTTGCGGAGTGTCCAGATGTTTCCGGCATCGACGAACACAGCTCCGTTGATTTTCCAGAAGAGCCACGTGCGATACTCTGCACTGAGGTCGAGCTTCAGGTCGCCCGTCTGATTGATGAAGTCGATTCGCCCGTCGGTGCCCTTGAACTTTCCCGGGCCGAGGGAGCGCACGGCCCATCCTCTGACGGAGTTGGCTCCGCCCGAGAAATAGCGTTTCTCGAACGGCAGTATTTTGCTGTTGCCGTAGGGTACGGCTATTCCGAAGCCTGCATGCACGGCGAGCGCGTTGTGGGCGTCGAAGCTGGCCACGTGGACATAGTCGAAATCGAGCTTGGCATACTGTGCGTAGGCGATGTTGAAGAGCGTTCGTTGGCCGTTGTCATTGCGTTTGGACTTTACCATAGCGGAAATGCCGCCAAGCAGGTTGCCGGCTGTCTCGACGTTGGCACGAAACGAATGATTGGCCTTGGAGTAGCTGAGACCGAAGCCGGTCTTCATGATGAAGAGGTCTTCATAGTTATAGCGCAAGATGGCGTTGCGACTGGTGGAGTTATCGAGATAATCTTCTTTGAAGGTCTGCGATATCCAAGGCATGAATACGTAGTTCATGTCGAGCAGGTCGAAACGGAAGCTGGCGCGCCGGCTTGGTACGGCCCACCGATAGCGCCAGGCGGCTTGGAATAGCCGGCGATGGAACTCGGGACGGTCTTGCTGGTTATAGCTGAGGGTAAACTCGGTGGTGGCGGTGCTGCGCCGGCGGAACTCTTTCGACAATGGGCCAAGGAATCGGGGGAAGGTGAGTTTGGCTTCGAGACCGTACTCTTCGTAGTCTTCGTTTTGGTATCCCTCCAAACCGGTGATGGCTTCGAAGGCTGCCCTGAGCTGTATGCTCAGGAGTTCGCTGCCCTTGAACAGGTTTCGGTTCTCATAGGTCAGCGATGCTGCCGCGCCGAGGTTGCCGGCGGTATTGGTGCCTTCGGGCTGAAAGGAGATGGAGCTGGGTTTGTTGGTGCTTACGCTCACGTCGCAATCGAGCAGCCCGGGCACGCCGGCCTCGGGGGTGCGTGACTCGCGGAAACGGATGCTCGTGTACCTGACGGCCTGCAGACGGGCAAAATTGTTATACGTTTTCTGTAGGTCGGAAGCGTTGTACCACGAGCCTTGGCTGATGGCGGTGTTGCTTTCGAGGGCTTTCGGACGAAGGAGTATCAGCTCTTCATTGCCACCCAGGTAGTTGACTTTGCCAATGAGATAACGCGGATGGCTGTCGCCTTCGACGTGCATGACGAGGTCGACCTGTTGCGACTGGGGGTTTGCGATTGTGTCGGCAACGAACGTGATGAAGTCTTTATGAAAACGATAGTAGCCGTTGTTGTTGAGCAATGACACTATGCGCTTCCGCTCGCTTTCGAGCGCATCGACGGAATAGCGCTGGCCGGAGAGCGTCTTGCGCTCAGCAAGGATGATGCGGGCAAGAGCGGTGTCTTCTATCTCGTAGTCGAATCGGCCTATCTGATAGCTTGTGCCGGGATAGAGGTCGTAGATGGCCCGGATGCTCTTCCCCTTGACCTCGGTGCGCAGTTGGGCTTTCGCGTTGAGGTAGCCACGATTCTGCATGGCACGCTCGAGGTCGTCTTTAGACCGCTGTGCCTGCTCTTCATCGTAGAGGATAGGGGCTTCGCCTGCCCGACGGAGGGTGCGGTTTATCCATCGGGTGGTGTCGCGGCCTGCAAGCGAGTAGAGGCCCAGAGGGATTTTCAGCGAGGAGAACCACCGCGAATTGCCACGCTGCCTGACGTAGGCTTCGAGCCCTTCGGGGTTGAAAGCCTTGTCGTGACTCTTCACCTCTACTCGCGAAAGCATGTAGCTGCCTTCGGGGACGAATTTTGTAGGGGAACAGCCAACGAGTAGGATGAATGCGATGGCGACTAACGAATGTCTCATGACTTTAGAAACTCATTGAAAAACCAAACCGGATGCCGTGTCTACGAGTGTGGGGCAAATGGTTGTAACTTAATCGATGTACATAGTCGACGGCAAAGAAATTAAAGATGTTGTGTATGCCTACGACATATTCCATGTAGGGCTTGCTTTGCATGACGTATGTACTCTCAGGGAGCTGAAACAGCAACGGGTCAGCGGCGTTCTTCTCTAACAGCGGATTATTTTTGTCGGTCAGGTCACCCCACATGGCTTTGAACGCGATGTACTCGCGCCACTTCAATCGACTGAGGAACGGAATGCGATTGAAGAGCTTGCCGTTTAAATCCCACGAAACGCTGCAGAAGGCGTATCGGTCGTGCAGGAACTCCATATTGCGCAGCATGTTAAAGGTGTTCTCGTGCTCGAAGAAAGAAAGGTTGATCGGCGGTATGATGAGCAGCGGGAACGGTACCTTGTTCCACTGTGCCGCGGCGGTTGCATGCAGATTGATATAGCCCCACGAACCCAGCCACTGACGTTTGTACATGGTGAACTCTGTGAGGTTCAGCTTGTACTGTCCACCGAGAACATGCTTCAATCCCATGGTATGGCTCAGCGTGAAATCGGGCGAATCGAGATTCACGGGCCATCGGTTTTGCTTCGTATTGACAAAGGTCTGGTTGGGACAGTAGCGGAATCCTAATTTCAATTCGGTGGTGCGGATTCGTCCGACTAAGGGATCGTCGAAATAACAGTCTGACTCAGGCATTCGAGGGAAATAAAGGTCACCCGTCGGACGGTTGCTCTCGGCTTTTATCGAGGCCTGTGTAGAGAATCCCCAGTCGGTTTCGTAGATGAAACTGAGCTTCTGACGATTGAAGAAATACATCTGCTCAACTTTTTGTGTCCTGATAGCCATGAAAGCATTGTCTTTGTTGTGGAGTAGATACTTATCGGAGGGAGACATCACGTCGTTTGAAGTCTCGAACACGATGTTACGCTGCGGATATTCGAAAGGATGATTCTTCTTGGCATTAAGGCTGTAGGTCACCTCCGAACCATAGTAATGACGATGCGAATGGGTACCATAGGCATAATATCCGCTCCAAAACCAATGTTTGTTTAAGTAAGCGGTCGTTCGGCCACTTGCACGGAATCGGAGATGGTCGACGAAGTTGCTTGACACAAAAGTGTTGATCGGGCCAATGTCGAATTTGCTCTTCTTATCAGCACCACCTGTTTCCACATAGTTCTCTATCAGTAACTTCATGCCCAACAGAAGCAGTTTGTAATTACTCGACTGCTGCATCTGATGGACAAAGTCGGTCATGTTCGATTCGCTCTTTGAGAGCTCTACCTGCCGATTCTCTGCCCAATAACTGTCTTCACGTAGCTGCGCGTCAGGGTCAACCCTGCGCTTGGCCTTACCCTTGAACATTTTGTCAGGAAGTTCTTCAAACGTATAATCGCTTAGTCGTGTTTTTCGCGAGACTAAAGCCTGTGTAAAGAAATCGGTCAGCTTTAACTCAACCACCATATCGTCTTTCGTCAGCACCCATTCCCCATTGGGCAAACGGCTGAACTCCTGTTCAATGTGCATATTGTCGACAAAATTGACATCGCTGCTCTTGGGCAAGGTTATATTGCAACGCTTCACATGCAATGTGGAGTCGGCAAGCACATACAGTTCACCCCGGAAACCAAAGTCCTGCTGGTTGTTGGGCGTAAATTGAAGATGATAACACAAATCCTTGTCAACGTATACCGTGTCTTCTATATAATAACGATAGAAGGAAATCGCAGTTTCTCCTATTGGACTCGTAAAAGGATACTGAAGAAGACGAATATGATTGTCATAGATGTCAACATCAGTGAAAATCTCCTTTAACATCGTATTCACCGTCTCACCAGTTTGAATTACCTTATTCACACCCTCCGATTTTTGGCCTTTGATGATTGTCTTCTGTGATTTTGGACTTTTGCGATAAATATATTCACTAATCGTTTCATCGACTGAAAGCGGCAAGATTAGCTTTGTCGGATTGATAGGATTCTGCTCTACCTGGTCCTTCATCCATGGATGTTTCTTAAACAAGCCACGGTCCAAATCATCTTTCTTAATATCATTAACCGCAAGCGTCAGCCTCTGGTATTTCTGATAACGGTAAAAAGGATGATTGTCCAAATCGGTGCGACGCTTGGCAGCAATCACTCGCTTCATCAACTCTACAGCTGGATTTTCTTTACGATTGTACTTTCCTTTCTTGGATTTCACAACAACTTCTCCCAACTTACGAGAATCATCTCGCAACACAATCTTAAGATGTCCCGCTGTCTTCGAATCAATCTTTATCGTTTGTGTTCGGAATCCCAAAGCACTCACTGAAAGCGTCCAACCTTCATGGCGAACAATGGAGAAGGTTCCGTCTAAACCTGCTGAAACCGCTACGCGATGTCCCTTATAACTTGCACTTGCGTAGGCAATTGGCAGACCTTCTTCGTCAACAACCTCACCCGTTAACTGTGCCCACGAAGACAAAACGGGAAAAGAAAATAATAGTAAAAATAAAAACCTAAACTTCATAATCGACTGCAAAGTTACTTATTTTTAGCAAAAAACAAATAACATATAATCAATTATTTACATAAAACCAATTAGAATAACTTAAACAAGCAAGATAAAAACTTCTGCCCTTCCCATTCTAAGACTAAAACACCACAAAAAGAACGCCCCAAAGCAACCACATACACCAACTCATATTCCCATATACAAACACCCCAGAATATCAGGGCCAGCCACAATTATCCAAATTCATCAGATTATTCAGATTATTCTGAACCCTCTGATTACTCAGATCTTAGGATTATTTTTTACAATATCCAAAACTCTCTTTGAAGAACTTTCATCAACCGTTAGAAATAATTGCAATTCATTATTGTTAAATTCAATTTTTGATAATAATCCCAAGTCTCCCATTTGTATAGGGATATAACTCTTAATATTCTTTTGTATATAAGCAGATACATCTTTCTTTTCTTTAAGTATGGACATATCATTTAGAGCAATATTACTAATTTCATCACGTTTTTTCCTAAATAGTCTAATTCTCACAGGACTATTACATATTCCATCCACTATATAGAACACCTCTGATTTCTTGTTTTGTATAAGAGTCCGTAAGCTGTCTTTTATTATAAAATCAACAAGTTTAATATTATCTTTTGGCTCATAATAAATATAATCGACCAGTGCGTCTTTGGTAGCGATTCCTTTTTTAACGTAACAATCTATATCACCTTTTGGATATTTATACTCATATATATTATAACCCTCTACCATAGCAACATCTTCTGCATCAATTATTGTATCAGGTATTCCGTTTTTTTCAAACAATTCCTGCAAAGGCATTAAATCAACAAAGCCCTTAAACATTGACATGTCAAGTTCTTTATATATATTGCGAACTTCTATACACTCAGGCTTCTCTGCTTGTAACATATCAACATAATCACAAGAATGAAGCATAAAGATGCTTGATAAAAAGAAGAAAACATTTTTACAACGACTCATATTCATTCATTTATTAAAGAGATGGCAACCGATATTGGTTCTATTACTAATTTGGACAGGAAGACTATATAGGTAGGTATCTGAATAATTACGAATGTCCACCAAAACACATTATACATCGCAGAGAATTTTATACCCTTGTATAAAATATCAGGATTCAGCAGATTTCGAAAAAAATTGGGTATAACAAAAAGACCATGCCATATTCCAGAAATCCATGAATAAGTTTCTTGCACATCAATATTGCATAAAAAACTAGCTAGCAGCATTCCAAATCCAACGGCTAATCCTACGACAACCATATTACGAGCAAGCTGAAATAATGCGCCAAATATTGCCAAAAACAATTTCTCCATTAGAAAACATTAAATTAAATTATCCATATAATCTCTTTGATTATTATTCATCATTTGATCCCAGTTGCTAATATACTCTCGTCCCTTTTTATCTAAGACTTTTTCCAGCAATTGCAGATAATCAGAATTAGAAAGACAACACTTTTGGATCATAGCGTTGTCATGTTTAAGTGAATCGTATGTTTTTGCGATTGCACTATAAACAACCACACCAGCTAACATTGGATTGTCAACCCCTTTAACTGCAGCCATTATTGACTTGTCGAAAAAATCCCCTATCATTTTTTCTGGAGATTTGTTAAACATATTAAATAGTCCCATATCTTTCATATTTAGTAGTTCTCTTCAATATACTCATTTATTATTTCTCTTGATGTCAGCTATAATGTCCATAATCATTGCATCGATAACCTCATGCTTGAACCCTAATGCTATTGCCGTAGCTTTGCATAAAGCCAATTCCCTGTCATCAATGTCTCCGTCGCACATCATCAGAAGTACCATGTCTTTTAGATAGGCCACACGTTGCCCTGGCGTTTCTGGTGGCAGGAACTTGATACCCTTGGGGGTCTTGATACATCTTTCAAGATCAGAAGGCGTTAAGCCGTCCCTTGCCATCACTGTAGCTAAAGCAGCCATTTCGTTATCTTCCAATTTGCCATCGGCAAAAGCAACTGCCACGAGATTCTTCAAGTGGCTAAGTTTTTCTCGGCTCTCGCGAGATTTGAATAAATCAATAAAACTCATAATTATTATAGATATATAGTTGAATGTCTCTTTGCAAATCTATTCTCACTTACCCTTTGTTACAAATGTATTCTCCCTTTTGGAGGAAGACAAGTTCAAATAGGTTTAGGGATTTTTTCTCTGCATTATATCTTAGCATTCTCATTATAACAATAACATTAGTTGAACTTGACATGCACATACAAAAATGGCGCGGGAGCTATATTATCGCTCGTCCCGCGTCTGAGGCCTTCGCATTGCCCTGTAAGTCTGAACGAGCAACGCAAACACCCACACCAATATGTATATGTAGCCTAAATGCCATACCTGCCAAGTATAACATAGGTACATAAAAACATATCTGTAAGCATCTACCGTTGCTTTGTTTTTGACTTACATGAATTTTGCGAAGTTTCAGAACGCCAAGAACAAAGCGTTTAGTAACGCCTTTTCGTATGTCGTCCTCATTTGAACCGTACGGTTTACACCAACAATTCGCATGAAAACGATGCAAATGTAGCAAATAAAATCAATAAATGCAAATTATTTTCATAAAAGTGCATCACTTTTTTACATTTGCACGAAATAGCAACAGTAGATTTATTTGTCTCTAATTTTAATCATATCATTGTTATGTTACTTTTACTTTTGCAAAGTTACGATTTCCTGTCATAAGTACCAACTTTTATTCTTCCGCAAGGCTTGCGAAATGGTATTTTTGCTGTTAAACAGGTATAATTTGGATTATAATATAGTTTGCACAAAAGAAGTCTACTATTATACGCGATCAAATTTGTACTGGAAGGGATTTCAAATCGTAATGTTTTGAATAGTTATATAGGGTATATAACTATGCTATATAGGGTATATAACTATACTATATAGGGTATATAACTATACTATATAGGGTATATAACTATGCTATATAGGGTATATAACTTTTCAATAGGTAATCTTTTGTTTGGAAGAATAACTTTCCTGATGTCAGTAAACTCTTTTATTTTCATTATTAGAATCAGCAGAGAGTTGTTTTTGCAGTTATTCTGATTTTGTCTACACGGGTGGAAAGACGGTGTCGTGTTGTGGGGCAATCGTTGAATAACTATCATTAACGCCAATTATAGTCTGTCATATTTGCGCTTATATGCGATGTATAGATAGAAAACTACGGTTTTCGTTTGCAGGACGGAATATTTGCATTAACTTTGCAGAAGAAAAACTGAAAATTGAAAACTGCAATGTTTATGCTGAAACGATTGTTTTGCTTTTTCTTGGTGCTGCTTGCGGCGGCGACAGCGGTGTCGGGCCAGGCAAGGGGTGAGGACCGACTGAAGGTGGGTCTGGTGCTTGGCGGCGGGGGCGCGAAGGGTGCTGCCCACGTGGGGGTGCTGAAGGCCATCGAGGAGGCGGGCATCCCTGTCGACTTTATTGCGGGCACGAGCATCGGAGCCATCGTGGGCGGGCTCTACTGCTGCGGCTACCGGTCGGCCGACATTGAACAGTTGTTTCTCGGTCAGGAGTGGGCGACGCTGCTCTCCGACCGCAACGACGAGCATAGGGGGGAGGCGATAAAGACGGTTGACGGAGTAACCTACGTCTTCGGCTATCCGGTACACGGACAGCAGCGGCAGGAGGACTCCCATCCCCGAAGCCTGCTCGACAGCTTGACGGGGCGGCGCGACAGCATCTCGTTCGACGAGCTGTCCATTCCCTTCCGCTGTGTGGCTGTCGACGTGAAGACGCAGAGCGAGGTGGTGCTGGGCTCGGGGCGACTGCCGGTGGCGATGCGGGCAAGCATGGCTATTCCGGGGGCGTTCAAGCCGGTGAGGATGGGCGAATGGCTGCTGGTGGACGGCGGCGTGCTGAACAACCTGCCGGTTGACGTAGTGAAGGCGATGGGGGCGGACATAGTGATTGCGGTCGACCTGACGCAGAACAAGCACAAGACGCGCAACTTCTCGCTGAAGGAGGTGCTGGGCATCGGCGGCACGCTGGACTGGCTGGTGTCGCGGCCCGACTGGAAGAGGTATAACGAGAACTGCAAGGCGGCCGACATCTACATCAACCCTCGGCTGGACTTCAGCGCTGCGGACTTTAAGGTGGAGTGCATCCGCGAAATGATTGCCGCAGGTAAGGAGGAGGGGGGCAGAAAATTGAAAAGGTGGAAAGGTGGAAAGGTAAAAAGGTAAAAAGGTAAAAAGGTAAAAAGGTGAAAAGGTAAAAAGGTGAAAATTTTTTTTCACCTTTTTACCTTTTCACCTTTTTACC
>CACYRB010000074.1 GCA_902776685.1 uncultured Prevotellaceae bacterium | reverse complement strand
CTGTTGTACTTGTTTTGCAGGTTGTCACAGAGTATTGACCAAAAGGCCTCTATCGCGTCACTCTGACTGACGATAACTTCAGAACGGCAGGCTTTTCTTATGCCCGAGCGTCGCGACTCGTCAAAACACGGTCGCTGAAAGGTGAGTACAGCGGCTGCGTGTCGCCAGACGAGACGGGCATCGCAAACCTGACAAAGCGCGAAGAGGTCTTCTTCTGACGGGGCTTTGCAATAAACCCACGGAACGGGCTTATAGATAACCTTCTGAACTCCAATCGTTTTCAGATATTCATTAAGGTTAATGAAGAGTTTGCATACATCGGCTGTTTTAAGTCTGTAACTCATAACCAGTCCGCCATAGGTAAGGCCTTGATGAGAATAGAGCGTTGCCTCGGAAAGGTTGGCCGGCATAACAGCCAACAGTTTCCCGCTGCTACGTATCAACAATGAACAGTCGGCGAAGCGGTCGGCATGATAATCCATATAGTGACGGTCGAAGAGAAACGTTCCGTTCTTCGACTGCCCAACAAAGTAGTTCCACTCGTCAGTATGTGATGGGGTAAAACGTTCTATCTCAAAGGTCATAATAGTTCATAGTGCATAGTGTAGAGTTGGCTGGCGCATCGAGGCTTAACCTTTCAACTTTTATTGAGGGTTTCCTTCAAGAATTGTTCATAATCGCGAATGTAATCGTTCTCTTCAAAAAGTTCTGAAGCCAACACCAGACAAACAGCCCCGGAAGAGAAATCGTCGAGTGTTCGCCAGATTCCCGTGTCGACAAAGAGTCCCTGCCAAGGATGATTCAGATGATAGGTTTGTTTCTCGGAGCCGTCGTCGAGCGTCACGTCAAACGATCCGCTCACAGCGACAATCATCTCACGGCAATGCCGATGGGCATGCCCACCTCTACTCTCTCCGCCTGGCACATCGTAAACCCAATAGACGCGCTTCACGTCAAAGGGCACATCCGACTGTTGCTCGGCGACGGTTAAGTTTCCACGCGGGTCGGTGATTTTCTTCAACTGGAAGAGCGAGGCATTCATCGGTTTCCGTACATTTGGTCATAATACTTCTGGTAGTCGCCCGAGGTGACATCGGCAATCCAGTCTTGATGCTCGAGGTTCCATCGAATGGTTTTCACGATGCCTTCACGGAACATCGTCTCTGGCTCCCATCCAAGTTCATCGTGGATCTTTGTCGGATCGATAGCATAGCGCTGGTCGTGGCCGAGGCGATCGGCAACAAACGTAATGAGGTCATCGCAAATCCAGTCGATGCGAACATCGCCGTTTTCATCGCGTTCTTGTTTCTTGAGCACCTTGCGCAAATCCGGCTCTGCCTGCAACATGTCGTGGATGGTCTTTATCGTCAGCTTAACGATATCAATGTTTTTCATTTCATTATGACCTCCAACGTTGTAGACTTCACCTTCCCTTCCCTCGCGAACGACCAAATCTATAGCCTTGCAGTGGTCTTCCACGTATAGCCAATCGCGCACATTCTCGCCTTTCCCGTAAACAGGCAGCTTTTTTCCGCTCAAGATGTTGTTGATGATAAGCGGAATGAGCTTTTCGGGGAAATGATAGGGACCGTAATTATTAGAACAGCGGGTAATGGTGACAGGCATATGATAAGTGTCGCGATAAGCCATAACTATCATGTCGGCTGCTGTTTTCGATGCCGAGTAAGGGCTATGGGGGCAAAGCGGCGTTTTCTCCGTAAAGAACCCGTCTTCGCCGAGCGAACCATACACCTCATCGGTTGAAACCTGGTGATATCGTTTACCACTGCGCCACGTGGGATAGCCGTCGTCACCTTTTCCCGTGACCCATGCCCGTCTGGCTGCGTCGAGCAGGTTTTGCGTGCCCAGAATATTGACCGACAGGAAAAGCTGCGGGTCTTCAATAGAACGGTCGACATGACTTTCAGCAGCGAAGTTCACCAAATAGTCAATGTCGTATTTCGCAAAAAGGCTATCGGCAAGCTCGCGGTCACGAATGTCACCCTTGACAAAAACGCAACGCTGGTCGTCGATATCATCTTTCAGCGTTCCAAGGTTTCCGGCATAGGTGAGCGCATCGAGCACCACCACGCGCACGTCATCGTTTTTATACTTTTTATTAAGCAGATATTTTACATAATTTGCGCCGATGAAACCGGCTGCTCCTGTTACGAGATAAGTTTTCATTTCTTTCTATTTATAATACATATATATTTATAACGGCCGATTCGCGCATTTATTGCACTACGAAATGAAATAATTGCACCTTCTTTCTTGGTCATTCACTTTTTTTTATTATTTTTGCAGCCAAGTTCGGCTTAGGCCCCTTGGTTTCGGGGTGGGTCGGATAATAACCAAAACATAACTGATTGATATGAAAGTACTAAAGTTCGGCGGGACATCCGTTGGTTCCGTCAAAAGCATTTTGAGCGTTAAGCGCATTGTTGAGAACGAGGCCAAGCACCAGCCGGTGGTGGTAGTGGTGAGTGCCCTTGGAGGGATTACCGACAAACTGCTTTCCACATCGCAGCTTGCCCTAAGGGGAGACGAGCGTTGGAAAGAAGAGTTCGATGCAATGCAAAACCGCCACCACCAGATGATTGACACTATCATCACCGACAGCGACCGCCGCGTTGCTCTTTTTAACATTGTCGACCAGTTGTTCGACCAGTTACGTTCCATCTATCACGGCGTATTCCTCATTCACGACCTCAGTCAGAAGACTCACGACACCATCGTGGGCTATGGCGAACGACTGAGTTCCTACATCGTGACGGCCCTCATTCAGGGGGCAGTACGCATGAATGCCCGCGATTTCATCCGCACCTACCGCCAAAACGGCAAGCACGTGCTCGATGCCGAACTCACCTATGCACTCGTTCGCGACAGCTTTGCCGAGCACAAGCGCATCAGCGTCGTTCCGGGCTTTATTGCCCGAGACCGCGACTCGCTTGAGACAACAAACCTCGGGCGAGGTGGCAGCGACTATACAGCCAGCATCATTGCTGCGGCTCTGGATGCTGAACTGCTGGAGATATGGACCGATGTCGATGGCTTCATGACGGCCGACCCACGTGTCATTTCAACGGCCTACACCATCAACGAGCTGAGCTACATCGAGGCCATGGAGCTCTGCAACTTCGGGGCAAAGGTCATCTATCCCCCAACCATATATCCCGTATGCGTGAAGAACATTCCCATTCGGGTGAAAAACACGTTCAACCCCAAGAACCCAGGCACCATCATCAAGGCCAGCATAGTCGGCGACCAGAAGCCCATCAAAGGCATCTCAAGCATATCCGGCACGACGCTCATCACCGTAACCGGATTGTCGATGGTGGGCGTCATCGGTGTGAACCGCCGCATCTTTTCATGTCTGGCCAAAGGCGGCATCTCCGTCTTCATGGTCAGCCAGGCTTCGTCGGAAAACTCTACGAGTATCGGCGTTCGCGACGAAGATGCCAAACGCGCAGTAGCCCTGCTCGACGCCGAATTTGCCAAAGAGATTGAAACCGGTGCCATGTTTCCGATGCATGCAGAAAGCCATCTGGCAACCATCGCTATCGTGGGCGAGAACATGAAACACACGCCTGGCATAGCCGGCAAGCTCTTCGGCACACTCGGTCGTAGCGGCATCTCCGTCATTGCCTGCGCCCAAGGTGCATCGGAGACAAACATCTCGTTCGTCGTCGACGGCCGCTATCTGCGCAAGGCACTCAACGTCATCCACGACTCGTTCTTCCTTAGTGAATACAAGGTGCTCAACCTTTTCATCTGCGGCGTGGGAACGGTCGGCAGCAAGCTCATCGAGCAGATTCGTTCCCAATATGACGAGCTGAAAGCCCACTCGCGACTCATGCTCAACGTGGTCGGCATCGCCTCGTCTACCCGTGCCATCTTCTGTCGCGACGGTCTAGACCTCTCCGACTACCGCGAGCAACTCGCCCAGGCCGGACCAAGCAGCCCTGGACAGTTGCGCGAGACGATACTCTCCATGAACATCTTCAACAGCGTATTCGTCGACTGCACCGCCTCGAAAGAGATTGCCGCACTCTACCAGTCGTTGCTCGAACACAATATCTCTGTCGTGGCAGCCAACAAGATTGCAGCTTCCTCAGCCTACGACGACTATCTGCAACTGAAAGAAACGGCCTTGACACGCGGTGTGAAATTCCTCTTCGAGACCAATGTCGGCGCCGGACTGCCCATCATCGGCACCATCAACGACCTACGCAACTCGGGCGACAAGATTCTGAAAATCGAAGCCGTGCTCTCGGGCACGCTCAACTTCATCTTCAACGAGCTGGCAGCCGATGTGCCGTTCTCCGAGACCGTGCGCCGAGCCAAGGCACAGGGCTACAGCGAGCCCGACCCTCGTATCGACCTCAGCGGACAAGACGTCATCCGCAAGCTCGTCATTCTTACGCGCGAGGCAGGCTACAAAGTCGAGCAGGATGACGTAGAGAAACACCTGTTCATTCCCGACAGCCTGTTCCAAGGCACCGCCGAACAGTTCTGGAGCGAGCTGCCCAGCCTCGACGAACAGTTCGAGCAACGGCGCAGGCAGCTGCAGCAACAGCACCGTCGCTGGCGGTTTGTCGCCACGATGAATCGCGGAAAGACCTCCGTAGCCCTGCAAGAGGTCGATGCCAACCATCCGTTCTACAACCTTGAAGGGTCAAACAACATCATCCTCCTCACCACCGAGCGCTACAAACAATATCCCATGCAGATACAAGGCTACGGAGCCGGTGCATCAGTCACTGCTGCCGGAGTCTTCGCCAATATCATGAGCATCGCAAACATCTAAAAAAATGAAATATCTCATCATACTTGCCGACGGCATGGCCGACCATGCCGTCGAACGCCTCGGCGGGAAGACCCCGCTGCAACATGCCCACACGCCATGGATGGACCTATTGGCCCGCGAAGGACAGTGCGGTCGTCTGCAAACCATCCCCGAGGGATTCACGCCAGGCTCAGAGGTGGCCAACACCGCCATCCTCGGCTACGACCTGCGACGTGTCTACGAAGGTCGCGGACCGCTTGAAGCCGCCTCCATCGGCTACGACATGCAACCCGGCGACCTCGCCCTGCGCTGCAACATCGTCACCCTGGGCGACGGCCGCATGTTGTTCCATCACGGCGGACACCTCACCACCGACGAGGGCCACATGCTCATCGACTATCTCAACAGCCACTTGGCTGACGACCGCGTCAAGTTCATCCCAGGCATACAATACCGTCATCTACTCATCGTCAAGGGCGGTTCAAAAGACATCGTCTGTGCCCCACCCCACGACCATCCCGGTGAGCCCTGGCGTCCCCTGTTGGTAAAGCCCGGCACTCCACAAGCAGAACACACGGCCAACCTTCTCAACGACCTCATCCTGCGCTCGCAAGAGCTGCTCAGCCGTCACCCGTTCAACCAGGGACGGCAGCACCCCGCCAACAGCATCTGGCCATGGAGCGGCGGCTACCGGCCACAGATGGAGACACTCACCCAACGTTACCCGCAGCTCAAGAGCGGAGCCGTCATCACCGCCGTCGACCTCATCCGAGGCATCGGCCGCTATGCCGGACTCGACGTCATCAACGTCGACGGAGCCACCGGACTTGCCGACACCAACTACGAGGGCAAGACCCAAGCAGCCATCGATGCCCTGCAACATCACGACTTCGTCTTCCTTCACATCGAGGCCAGCGACGAAGCCGGACACGATGGCGACCTGCGACTCAAGCTACAGACCATAGAAGACCTCGACCGCCGCGTCGTCGGACCCATCATCAACGCCACAAAAGCATTGCAGCAGCCCGTCACCGTCGCACTGCTGCCCGACCATCCCACACCCGTAGAGTTGCGCACTCACGTCGCCGAGCCCGTGCCCTTCGCCATCTGGCATCACGGCATACAGGCCGACGATGTGCAGACCTTCGACGAAGTGAGTTGCGTCGGTGGAACATTCGGACTGCTCCGCCCCCATCAATTCATGGAAACGCTCATGAATGTTTAACAGCAGTCAGGACACTTAGTAAATAAAGCAAAAAACAGCCTACCAAAATCGTTAAAATTCAGTACCAAATTAGCACTCGTTTTTTGGTACCAAAACGACAATGAAAAAGAAAACAATTTCTTTTTACATTCTGCTCATTTTATCGACCTTTGGCTGCACCGAAGTGAAATGCACCCCATAAGTTAGGCACGAAACTAAAAAGGAGTGTATATAAGTTGCTGACATTCGGAAAATCGCAAATTAATTTGCATTTTCTCTCATTTAGTCGTAACTTTGCAACGAGAAAGAACAGAAACAACGATTAAGAGAATGAAATACTACAGTACAAACCACAGTGCTCCCTTGGCCTCTCTCAAAGAGGCGGTTGTGAAGGGACTGGCTCCGGACAGGGGGCTCTATATGCCGGAAAGGATTGAACGGTTGCCGCAGTCGTTCTTCAACGATATGCCCGGCCTTTCGTTTCAGGAGATAGCCAACAAGGTGGCCGAAGCATTCTTCGGCGAAGATGTTGAGACAAAGGCCTTGAGGCAGATTGTGAACGAGACGCTCTCGTTCGACTGTCCGCTGAAGAAGGTGGAGGAAGGCATTTATGCTTTGGAACTGTTCCATGGTCCTACTCTGGCTTTTAAGGATGTGGGCGCACGGTTTATGGCCCGCCTGCTGCAATATTTCAACGGCGGTGAACGGGTGAACGTGCTGGTGGCCACATCGGGTGACACTGGTTCGGCCGTAGCCAACGGCTTCCTCGGCGTGGAAGGCATTCACGTCTACGTGCTCTACCCGAAGGGCAAGGTGAGCGCCATACAAGAGTGTCAGTTTACGACGCTGGGCCGAAACATCACGGCGATTGAGGTCGACGGGGTGTTCGACGACTGCCAACGACTGGTGAAGACAGCCTTCATGGACGAAGAACTTAACAGCAGGATGAAACTCACATCGGCCAACTCTATCAACGTGGCACGCTTCCTGCCGCAGGCATTCTACTACTTCAATGCCGTGGCAAGATTCTTTAACGAAAACGGAAGTACGTCTTCACCTGTCGTTTGCGTACCCTCGGGAAACTTCGGAAACCTTTGCGCCGCGCTCTTCGGTCACGCGATGGGGCTGCCTGTGAAACGTTTTATTGCAGCCAACAACGCCAACGACATCTTCTATAACTATCTGCAGACAGGACACTACAAGCCTAAACCGTCGAGGCAGACCATTGCGAATGCGATGGATGTGGGCGACCCGTCGAACTTCGCACGCATCGTCGAACTATACGAAGGAAGCCATGAGCGCATCAGCAACCTCATCAGCGGTGCAACCTATACCGATGACGAGATAAGACAAACAATGCGACGTTGTTACGAACAGACGGGCTATGTGCTCGACCCACACGGCGCCTGTGGCTATCAAGCCTTGAAAGACCTGTTGCAGCCTGGCGAGACCGGTATCTTCTGCGAAACGGCCCATCCGGCAAAGTTCAAAGATACCGTCGACCAGACGCTCGGCATCGACCTGCCCATCCCCGAAAAGCTCGCCGCATTCATGCAGGGACAGAAGCAAGCGGAACCTCTCTCTAACAACTACGACGACTTCAAGACCTTCTTGATAGGGAAATAGTAAAAATAAATTATAAATTGTACTTTGTCAAATTGTAAATTATTCGTACCTTTGCACCGAAAAGGAAAAAATGGTTTACATCGCCCTACCTGAAGAACAACGCCGACGCCTGAGCTTCTATCTCGCAATGGAAGAATGGGTGGCTCGCCACATCGACGAAGACGACTGTTTCTTCATGTGGCAGGTGAACCCCACGGTGATTTTCGGGCGCAACCAGCTGATAGAAAACGAGGTGAATGTGGACTACTGTCGGCAGCACGGCATCGACATGCAACGACGTAAAAGCGGCGGAGGATGTGTTTATGCCGACATGTCAAATGTTATGTTCTCCTACGTCACAAAGGACGACAACGTGAGCCTTACCTTCAACCGCTACATCAACATGGTGGTGCTGACACTTTGCAAGCTGGGCATCGATGCCCGAGCCACAGGGCGCAACGACATCATGATTGGTGACAGGAAGGTGAGTGGCAACGCCTTCTATCACGTGTCAGGTCGTTCCATCGTGCACGGCACAATGCTCTACGACACCGACATGCGAAACATGGTCGGGGCCATCACACCCTCCGACGAGAAGCTGGTGAGCAAAGGGGTGAAGAGCGTCAGGCAGCACATCGCACTGCTGAAAGACTATACCGACATCTCACTGGAAGACTTCAAAAGCCACGTGCGAACAACGCTGTGTAACCGCGAGACGACGCTGACACGCGAAGACGTGAAGGCCATTGAGGAGATTCAGCAGCAGTATCTCTCCGAGCAATTCATCTACGGAAAGAATCCGGCCTACACCATTACCCGCAAGGCAAGGATTGAAAACGTGGGCGAAATGGAGCTAAGGATGGAACTGAGGAACGGAAAAATCCGCCAAGTCAACCTGTTGGGCGACTATTTCCTTGTGGGCGACCTCGACAACGGACTGCTGAACAAGTTGAAAGGTGTCGCGCTGGACAGAGACGAGATTGCCTCGGTCCTACCCGAGAGGCTCGACGACATCATCCTGAACCTGAAACGCGAAGACTTTATAAGTTTAATCTTAAATTCTTGAAAATAAAAAAATGAACGAGAAAAAAACTTGTCTCTACGACAAACATGTTGAACTGGGAGCGTTGATGTCTCCCTTCGGCGGATTCATCATGCCGATTCAGTACACCAACATTACCGACGAGCACAACGCCGTGCGCCAGCACTGTGGAGTTTTCGACGTGAGCCACATGGGCGAGGTGCGCATCAAAGGCAACGATGCCGAGCGCTATGTCAACCACATCTTTACCAACGATGTCATCGGTGCTCCTGTCGGACAAATCTACTACGGCATGATGTGCTACGAGAACGGCGGAACGGTTGACGACCTGCTGGTCTACAAAATGGGCGACAACGACTTCTTCCTGGTTATCAACGCTGCCAACATCGACAAAGACGTTGAATGGATGCAGCAACACCTCGAGGGATTTGACGTGAGTTTTGAACACCAGTCGGACTATTACGGTCAGTTGGCCGTACAAGGTCCCGAGGCCGAGGCCGTGGTCGAGGAAGTGCTCGGACTGGCTTGTCGCGAACTCACTTTCTATACTGTCAAAACTCTCGGCGACGTCATCATCTCGCGCACAGGCTATACCGGTGAGGACGGATTCGAAATCTACGGCTCGCACGAGTTCATCAACGACTGCTGGGACAAGCTCATCGCATCGGGTCGATGCAAGCCCTGCGGCCTTGGTTGCCGCGACACGCTACGCTTTGAGGTCGGCCTGCCCCTCTACGGCGACGAGTTGTCAGCCGACATTACCCCCGTCATGGCTGGGCTCTCTATGTTTGTCAAACTCGACAAGCCCGAGTTCATCGGCAAAGAGGCGTTGGCCAAACAAAAAGAGGAAGGCCCTGCTAAGCGCGTCATTGGCATTGAACTTGCCGACAAGGCCATTCCCCGACATGGCTACACCGTATTGAAAGACGGGCAGCCCATCGGCGAGGTGACTACCGGCTACCACACGATTTCAACCGACAAGAGTGTCTGCATGGCGCTCATTGACGCACAACACGCCAAACTCGGTACCGATGTGGAGATTCAAATCCGCAAGAAGGTATTCCCCGGTGTTGTGGTCAAGAAACGCTTTTACGACAAACACTATAAGAAATAAATCCTCCACCCCACCAACAAAATAAGAAATAACACATTTTAATTAAAAAATACGATTATGGCAAAAGTAATTGAAGGACTCTATTACAGCGAGTCACACGAGTATGTTCGCGTTGAAGGCGAATTTGGTTTCATTGGTATTACCGACTATGCTCAGCACGCACTTGGCAACGTTGTCTATGTTGACGTGCCCGAGGTTGACGACGAAGTCACCGCAGGCGAAGAGTTTGGTGCCGTAGAGAGTGTCAAGGCTGCCAGCGACCTCATGTCGCCCGTCAGCGGAACCGTTGTTGAAGTGAACGAAGCTCTTGACGACGAACCCGAACTGCTCAATCAAGATGCTTTCGAAAACTGGATTATCAAGGTGCAGCTTTCCGACACTTCCGAGCTCGACAATCTGATGGACGCCGCAGCTTACGAAGCTTTCTGTGAAAAATAAACACACCGTGACCATGAGCAACTTCAAATATTTTCCCCACACAGCGGAGGAAATCAACGAGATGCTCGACCGTATCGGCGTAAAGTCGCTCGACGACCTTTACGCCGATATTCCCGAAGCAATTCGTTTCCGCCGTGACTACAACCTGCCCGAGGCATTGAGCGAGATTGAGATTCGCCGGATGTTCGACGAAATGGCAGACTTTGTGCTCAACCGACCGCTGACATGTTTTGCCGGAGCCGGTATTTACGACCACTATGCTCCATCATTGGTGCAAAACATCATCCAGCGCTCAGAGTTTCTCACTTCTTATACTCCCTATCAGGCTGAAATCTCGCAAGGCACGCTCCACTACATCTTTGAATATCAGACCATGATGAGCCGACTTACCGGCATGGATATCTCCAACGCTTCGATGTATGACGGTCCGACTGCCACTGCTGAAGCCGTGATGATGGCCTTCCACGCAGCCAAGAAAGCTACACGGGTACTGGTTTCCGAAACGCTCGACCCGAAGACGCGACGCGTGGTGGACACCTATGCTCACTTTCACGGCATCGAGATTGTCTCCATCCCCGCAACTGACGGCGTCACCGACCGCGAGGCTTTGCGCCGACTGCTCAACGAAGGCGGGGTGGCAGGTGTCGTGGTTCAGGCTCCCAACTACTTCGGCATTATCGAAGACTTCACCGGTTTGGCCGACGAAGTGCATGAACAAAAAGCACTGCTCATCATCAACAGTATTGCTGCCGACCTGGCCATACTGAAGACACCTGCCGAATGGGGTGCCGACATCGCCGTGGGCGAAGCACAGAGCCTTGGCATTCCGATGTCGTTTGGAGGTCCCGGACTGGGTTACATGTGCTGCACCGAGAAGCTTGTACGCAAGATGCCCGGACGCATCGTCGGCATGACGCGCGACAACCGCGGACAGCGTGCTTTCGTCCTCACCCTGCAAGCCCGCGAACAGCACATCCGCCGACAGAAGGCTACATCGAACATCTGTTCAAACCAAAGTCTGATGGCACTCTACGTGACCATCTATCTCGCCGTAATGGGCAAGCAGGGATTGCGCGAAGCTGCCGAACAGTCTTATGGTGGTGCCCACTATCTCTGCGAAGAACTGCTGAAGACCAGACATTTCCAGTTGAAATACAACCAGCCTTTCTTCAACGAGTTCTGCGTCAGCTACGATGGCGACGTCGATGCCCTGCAGGAAGAATGTACCGAGATGGGCTTCATGGCCGGTGTGAAAATCGACGACAGCACCATCATGTTTGCTGTGACCGAACAACGGTCTAAAGAAGAAATCGACGACCTCATTCACGTAATTACAAATATGGAGGAAAAAGCATGAACAACAAACTCTATGGAAACCTGATTTTCGAACTCTCGAAACCAGGAAGAAAAGCATATTCGCTCCAAAAAGCCGACTACAGTCACACGACGGCCGAGCTGCCTGAAGAGCTCAAGAGAGTCACCGATGCAGCGCTGCCCGAATGCGACGAGCTCACCGTCATTAGGCATTATACCAACCTGAGTCACAACAACTTCGGCGTCAATGACGGATTCTATCCTTTAGGGTCGTGCACGATGAAATATAATCCCGTCATTAACGAAGAGGTGGCTGCCATGAAAGCCTTCACTGGCCTTCACCCACTGCAGCCTGCCGACACCTGCCAGCACGCCCTTCAGGTCTACTACGACTTGCAACTCGCACTTTCCGAGATTGCCGGACTGAAAGAGTTCACGCTCAACCCTGCTGCAGGAGCTCACGGTGAGCTCACCGGACTGATGGTCATTCGCGCCTATCACGAGAGTCGCCACG
>CACYRB010000073.1 GCA_902776685.1 uncultured Prevotellaceae bacterium | reverse complement strand
ATAATTATAAACAAAGAGGCTTGTTTGCGGCCTGAAGGGCCAGCAAGCCAATAGCCCAAGGCATCGCCTTGGGGTTGTCGGGATGTTTAAGATTGCGCCCTGAAAGGGCAAAAGCATTGATTTTCAGTCTTTTGCCCTTGCAGGGCGTTCTTTATTGGCACAATTTACCCAGGGTGTTACCCTGGGCTATTAGCTTGCCGGCCCTTCAGGCCTTTTTTTACCGGACACCAATAACTATAAATGATGTTCTTATGTTAATATGTCTATATAACATGTTCTTATGTTAATATGTCTCTTTGTCTCTCTGTCGAAAAAACGCTCTATGTCTCTATGGCAAAACGAAAGAGAGAGGCGCTGAGGCCTCTCTCTTGTATGTACCTTCCCCCCTCGGAAGGGGGCGTCGGGTTGCTTATTCCCAAGGTGAACGGTTTTTTAGATAAGTTTTGGGTACGTTTATCTCTTCATCGAAGTCATCCCACACTATTTTCTTCGCACCCCAGTCGTCATCGTCGTCGTTGGGGTTGGGGTCGTAGCTTAAGGGAACGTCGTTTTCCAACAGTTTTCCGGAGACATTGATAATCTCGCTTTCCGGGGCTAAATAAAACAATTTCTTTTCCATTGTCGTAACGCTCCTATACTTTATTTGATGATGACTTTCTTTCCGTTCTTCACGTAGATGCCCTTCGGCAGACCCGAAGCCGAGCTGCCCACATACTGACCGCTGAGGTTGTAGTAGCGTTCACGCTCGGGGGTGGGGTCGAGGTCGCTCAGCGAGATGGCTGTAGCCTCGTCGTCGAGCACAATCTTGGCTGCGCCGGCATCGAAGTTGTCGGGCACCTCGAAGTAACAACGGAAAGGTTTCAGCTTGCCTGTGCCCTTCGGGTTCTGCAGGCTCATCTTCTTCAGACTCACGATGAGGACGTTCATGTTCACGTCGTCGGCACCCTCGTTAAATGCTGTCGGGTCGTAAACACCGTGGAACGTCACGCCTTCATGGGCTTCGCTGGCTGCGCTCTTGTCAATCTGCATGTCGGCATAGACAATCTTCGTGTCGACAGCCACATCCTTTGTTGCAAACACGATGTAGGGCTTGCCGGCTTCGAGCGTCTCGGCGGAGGTGAAGTGGATGACGGGCGCCGAGGGGTTGCCTTCGAACTTTGTGAACTCGCGCAGGTCGTAGCCTTCGCCGAAGAGCTCGGCCAGCTGGTCGCGGCTCAGGCTGAAGGGCAGGCATACGGTGTTCCACGTGTTGGCTGTGAAGGATCGGTTCAGCGTCAGCTGCCTGGTCTTGCCGCTGTTGTGGAGCACCACGCGGCGGTTGCAGAGCCGCTCGTCGAGGTTGAGCGGGGCTTTGTCGGCCATGACCTTTGCCCACATCCATCCTATCATGGGCGAGGCGTTGAACGTGCAGTTTTCGTTCTGGCTGTAGCCTTTGCCGGTGGTGGTGTCGTAGTATGGGCGCAGCGGCATGCGCGTGGTGGTCTCGTTGACGTAGTTCCACAGCGGGTCGGTCAGCGTGGCCCAGTCGCCTTCGCCGTCGGCCATCGTCGCCGTGGCGTATGTGTAGCCCAGCGAACCGCTCACGCCCTCGCGGGCATCCATCGGCAGACCGTAGGTGCTGGTGTTCTTTGTCAGGTAGTAGGCCATTTCTTTCTCCATCACGGTGTCGAAGAGTCGTGTGCCCAGTATCTCGTCGTAAACCAGTGCATACTTCAAGCCCCAGTCCACACTGGTAGCGTGGTTGAAGTGGTCGCCGTTCTGGTTGGCGTTAATCCACTCGTCGGCCTTCGTCTGGGCCTCAGCCTTGAAGGCAGCAGCCGTCTCGCTGTCGCCGGCAGCCTCGGCTACCTGTGCGAAGGCAGCCAATGCCACGATGCACTTTGCTTTCAGATACTTGTTGTCGGCCAGGTTGCCAGTGAAGAAGTTCTCGTCGAAGCTGCCCATCGGACCATCGCCCAACTCGGTTGCGGCGTTGTCGATATAGGTCTTCATGGCCGTTGCCCAGTTCTTCAGCTCGTCGTAGAGCGTGACGGTTATCTCGTCGGCAATAGGTATCTCGATGTCGAGCGTACCCTTTGCCAGACCCTCGTCGCCCGAAACGTCGGTGCTGGAGTCAACGATAGCATTGTCGTAGCCGATGCTGCTCTTCATCCTCAGTGCCGAGGCTGCGGCAAGCAGGTAGTTGGCCTGTGTGTCCATCTTCCAGATTCGTTCGGTACCGCTTGTGACGGGATAGCCTCCGAGCGAGCGTGGCGCAAACTTTTCACTCCTTTGCGTCTGCCCCCAGTATTGCCAAGTGTTGTACCAGTCGGCTACGCCGGCAGTGTAGAGCGCGGGTGCCGTCAGGTTGTACTTCAGCAGGTCGGGGTTGTAGACCGACAGCAGCGGAGCCTCGGCCAGTGTGAGTTCGGCAGTCTGGCCGGTCTGCCATTCGCCCACGTTCATCGTGTAGATGACGGGAGCGTCGTCTTTCAATGCCACCGTGTTCGAGGCCACCGTCTGGCGATAGGCCACCGAGGCTACCTCGGCATATTTCTCGCCACCGGCCTCGTTGGCATCATCGTAGATCTTGGCATCCCACGTGTGGGCTGCAGCCATGTTTGCCTTGTAGTTGTCGGCATTGGCATACTGAGCAAGCAGGTCTGTGAATGTTCCCAGCTTGGTGTAGTAGTGGGGCAGGATGCCCTTGTTGCCGTCGATATGGTTGATGGCCAGGCTGTTGTAGTCGTAGCCTACGAGGGCATAGCCGTTCTTGGTGGTTCCGGCGGTGAGTTTGCTGATGTCGTCGCGGAAAATGAGTGCGTTCCCGTTTCCGTTATGGTTTTCGTTCCCGTCGGTATCGGGCAGCGTACCGGTGATTGCGCTCAGTTGTGGCATGGTGCCGAAGCTCACGTCATAGTGGTTGCTCTTGTCGGGTGCGGCCAGATAGAGGTAGCCCCAGTCGGGCCGTATGCCGGCAGAGATGGTCTGGGTGCTCAGTCCGCTCTTCACATAGCGCATGTTGCCGTTCTCGCCGAGCGTCGTGGTCATCGGGCTGTGGTTGTTGCGGGATGTAAATTCTGCGGGCATGGCTGTCAGGTAGAGCTGCACCACGTGGTCTTGTCCGTCGTTGGGGGTCACCTTGTAGGAGATGTAGTTGATGGGTGTGGCGAGCTTGTCGAGGTCGTCGAGCATCTGCGGGTTGGTGAACGTCAGGTCGAGGTCTACTCCGCCTGCCTCGAAGCTGTAGTGGGTCTGTGTGGCCAGCACTTGTGGCAGGCCTTTTTGCGTGGCGAGGAGCGGTTTCGCGTCGGAAGCGGCGTAGTTGAGCGAGAAGTCGAGGAACTGTCCGCCTGCGCCTTTCCCGGCTTTGACGGCTATGAGGTTTTCGCCTGCTTTCAGCAGACTGCTCGAAATGGGCACGTCGACGTAGGTGCCGGCATTGGATGTCCATCCGGAGAATCCTGCAATCCATTGTCCGTTGACGTAGACGACGGGGTCTTGGTCGTAGGTGATGTGCAGGTTCAGGCTGCCCTTGATGGCCGACAGGTCTTCGGCCGACAGGTTGAACGTGCGGCGCACGTAGAGGTCGCTGGCGGTGTAGTTGGGCCAGTTGGTGTGCTGCCAGTTGCTATAGCTGCCGTTGTTGAACGGTCCGTAGGCTCCTTCTGTCCAGCCGTCGGGCGTGGCTCCCTCGGCATACCAGCCGTCGGGCTCAGTGTCGGTGATGATGTAGGCGCAGCCTTCCCACCGCGGGGCACCGCTGAGCAGGGTGATGGCGGCTTCGGTCTCGCCCATGAACTGGTAGGTCTTGCCGTCGACGCGCAGATAGCCGTTCAGCCGTTTGTTGGCAGGGCTGCCGTTGGTGTTGCCTCCCCAGTGCTTCGTGGGCTGCCGGTTGAGATAGTTGCCGGTGCTCCATACTTGGAAGTAGGGGTCGTTGGCGATGAGTGGCACGGCAGGTGCGCGCAGGTTGATGGTGCGGGCGGGTGACAGGTCGACGGCTGCGATGGATGAACGGTCGACGTCGGTGACCTCATAGGGGCAGGCGGGTGTGTCGGTGCCCTCTGCCGACTCTACCATGGCCACCTGTGTGCCGGCGGTGCTGGTCTTGGCGGTGAAATAGGCGTGGAACGGCGTTGTCGCTGTTGCTGCAACGAGCTGTGTGCCGGCGGCGTTCAGCATGAGCGGACTGCTGTAGGTGGCGTCGTAGGTTGAGCCTTTCAGCTCGTAAATGTTGCTGGCGGTGACGATGTTGTTGTCGGCCGTCGCGGTGATGCGGGCATCGGTGGCTGAGAAGACGATCGTCTTTCCTGCGTAAGCTGCCGGTACTCCGATGATGTAAGGCACGTTGGCCTGTATCTTATCGGCTTGCTTGAGGCACACCTTTCCGTTCTCGTCGATATGGCTGAACGTCTTGACGTAGAGGTCGGTGAGCGAGATGGCTGTGCCGTCGGCGGTGATGCTGGTCGGGGTAAAGGGCAGGGCAATGGTCTGCAGGTTTGTCTGTCCGTCGGAGGCCGAGTTGATGGTGCACGAATAGCTGATGTTGCCGGCTGTGAAGGGGTAGGGCGCATAGAAGGCTCCTCCGCCGTCGGTCAGGTTGATGGTGCTGGCTGTTGTTCCTTTCACCACGTTTCTGCCGTTGAAGGCTGGGGGCACGGTGGCTCCCTCGGCAAAGAAGTACAACGTGTTGTTGCGGGCATTGGTCAGCGTGGCCGAGGTGGGTGATGCTATGGCGAAACTGGCGGTGGCATCGGAGGCATTGGCGGTGAACGTGTTGCTGGTGTAGGTGTCAGCGGTCGCTTCTCCGTCTTGGCCGTAGCGCAGGAAGCCGTTTGTGGCAAATGTGTAGGCGGCAGAGCTGGGATAGAGCCACGAAAGGGTGTTGTTGTCTATCTTCCATTGCAGATACACGTAATACGACTTGCTCGCGTCGAATGTATAGTTGTTGAAGTCGAACGCGATGGTCTTGCTCTCGCCTGCGCTGATGGGGGTGTACTGGGTGGTCGAGGTCTTGCCTTTCCCGTCTTCAAAAAGTATGACTAAGATATTGCCGTCGTAGCTTCCAGAGCCGGTGTTGTTGATGGTTGCGGTGCCGCGGAATGTGCCGTAGAGTTTTCCGCCGGTGTTCTCCACGTTGATGGAGCTTATCGAAAGATTGAAATTGTTTAGAGCCTCGGTACCAATCTCGATGGTTGTCGATGCGAAGATGTTGTCTTTGCCGGTGCCTGCCCAGAGATACCAGGTGCCGGTGGCGTCGGGGGTGAATTTGAACTGAACGGAGCCGGTGCCGCCTTCGGGAATGACAACGGCGCTAAGGGCGGTGCTGGCGGGATCGTCGCCGTTCATGTAGTTGGCGTCTTGTGAGGCATAGAGATGGATGGTGTTGAAGAACTCGTCGCCATTGTTTTGTAGCGTGAGCTTCACCTTCTGCGATGTGTCGACCTTGTGTGAGGCGGCAGTGATGTCGAAACTGGCGTTGAGGTTGACAATGGGGTGGATGGAGCTGGTGAGGGTGCCGTCGGACGCTACGGTGACTTCGGCATAGTAGATGTCGGGGTTATCGTTGCACAGCCATTGTGATGACGAGCGCAGCTTGCTCACTGGCACAATCTTGTAGGTGCCGGCAGGAAGCTGGGCCAGTGAGTAGTCTTGGCCTCGAACGCCATTGATGCCTATGTTGTGGGCAGAACGGTTATTGGAGAAGGGCAGCAGGTTGCCTTCCTCGTCGACGATGGCCACGTTCATGTCGAAACTGTTGACGCTTCCCGACCAGTTGCAGTAGTCTACGTGGAATATCTTTGTGTCGTTGTTGACGTTGTAGTTTCCGATTTGTGTGGGGAAGGTAGTGAGGCGAGCCCCTTTCTTCTCGGCGGAGATTCCGTCTGGCTTCTTCATGTTGATGAGGGCTGCTTGCCCCGAGGTATAGCCGTCGGACGTTGTGCTGGCACCGATGCCGGCGTTGGCGCCGGGGGCCAGCACGTCGATGCGGTAGTAGCCGTTGCAGGTTCCTCCCCAACCCCAGTTCACATGGAACAGTCCTTCGCCGTCGTAGCCGTCGAGCACGAAGGCATGACCGCCACCTTTGGAAAATCCGTGATAGACTACGGGGCGGTTGACGTCGAGTTCGGCGTAAATCATGTCGAACCATGGCGCCGCCAAATAGTTGGCGCGCGACTCGAAGCTGATTTCTTCGTCGTAGTCGAAGATGTTAGGCAATGCCGTTACAGCGTTGCCGGTGTTGGCTCCTGAGCTTGAGCCGTAGGTCATCTTCACCGCTTTGCCCACCCACAGCATCAGGTTGCTGATGGCATCCTGCTCAGCCTGTGAGAGACCGTTGGTGCCGTTGTAGGTGTCCTTCATGTTGGCCCAGTCGATGACGGCACCGGCTGCCGTGGCTTCCTGCTCGTGACCGTTGCCGTCGGTATAGGCCGGTATCTCGGCAATGGTCTGCGCAGGCCATTTGTGGTGATACATCGCCTGAGCAATGGCTGTGGCCACACAACCCGTGACGCATGTGCCGTTAGAGCCCCATGCCGGACACTTCAGGTTGTAGGGCGAGCCTTGGTTCCACAGGCAGGTGAGTATCGGCGCAACGGCATGATAGGCCCGTTGTGCTACCGCCTTACGACGTACGGGAGCCGGTTTGTAGCCCGTGTCGTCGAGATATTTGATTTGCTGAGCATAACCATCCAGCAGAGCCGAGAGGTTACAAGGCACATTGTTCGGGTCGAACGAACCCGAGTCGCTGTAGCCCAGCACTTGTTCGGTGCGGTCGTCGCCGGAGACAATGACGAAGCCTTGTTCGCCGGTAGAGTTGAACACATAGTAGTAGGCATTGTCTTCGGTGGCCTTGCCTTGTCGGCGTGGTGCACGATGCACCGGCTTCGTGGTCGTCATCATGCGACCTTTACCCATGAAGAATGTCTGGGCTACCGACTGTGCCTGCTTGCGCGTTACAGGACCGGCCATCATAGCGACCGTCACCATCAACGACACAAATAGCATCAATAATTTTTTCATAAGTATTTATTCTTTAATATTAGTAATTTCCGCTTTTAGACATAAGAACATGTTTCTGACATCGAGACAAAAAGACACATTATTAATTATAATAGACATATTAACATAATAACATCATTTCGACATAGAGACAAAAACTCTATTTGCATGTAGGGGAAGGCTACGGGGGGGCGAGTGCAGCGAGGGATGCGCGGCGTGCCGCGTTAAACATTTCGACATAGAGACAAAGAGACATATTTTTCGACAGAATGACATAAGGACACGATTATAGTTCATAGTGCATAGTGCATAGTGCATAGTTGGCACGCCGCGTCCCTACTTTTCTACGGATTAAAGGGATTAGAGGATTTTTAATCCTCTCTTTTCCGTGTTCCTCTGTGTTCATCCGCTGCTATTTTTAACGCGGCACGCCGCGCGTCCCTCGCTGCGGGTTGGGGGAGAGGCTTCAAAAACGCTGGGGGGCGAAGGGCAGAAGCATCCTGTACTCCGTACCTTCGTACCCCCCTGCCTTAAAAATATAGAGTCTTTGAGTTTTTCTACTCCCACATGCTGTTGGGTCCGGCGTCAACCTCCTCCATGTCCCAGGCATTCTGTTTGCCGAGACCCTCCTCGCCATCGGCATCTCCACTACCGTCGGAGATACCGATGTTGATTTCCTGGCAGAGGTCGTTGAGCCATGCAAAGCTCAACACCTCTGTTTCTGGAATGATATATACTTTTTTGTTCATAGCCTTACTTGATTACCACTTTCTTACCGTTCACGATATAGACACCCTTCTTGTATGAGGGACGAGAGATGAGGGATGAAGGATTGTCGGCTACCTTCCTGCCTTGCAGGTCATAGACGGCAGAAGAATCCTTCATTCTTAATTCTTCATTCATGGTTGTCTTGATTCCCGTGATGGGATCATCGCTGAACGAGATGAAGAAGTTCTCCTTAGCACCGTTACCCTTAGGCACAGCCAGATAGGCACGGTTGGCAGCCAGATCGCCTGAGCCTGAAGACGGACGGAAGATACAGTTCTCCGCGTTCTTCGGATCCTTGGTGAGCAGGTAGTTCTTGCAGCCGTCAGACTCACTTGCAACAGGACCTCTCTCGATGTGCGGGCGCAGCATGTTACCGGTGAGGTCGTCGATGGCTGTGTCGCTGGTCGGTGTCAGCGTGACGCTGGTCTGACCTTCGCCAAAGAGCACGACACCCGTGTTGGCAGGGATGACACCTGCGAGCGGAGCCATCACGATTTGACCGCCATCTTGCGTCGTAGCCTGATATGCCTTCACACCGTCGGTTGTGATTTTGAAGTTAGAAACAGCACTGAACGTGGCGTAGCCGTTGGTCAGAGTCATATCCATCGGAGCAGGACCGTAGTAGGTCAGGCGGAAATTATCGAGAAGCATATACTCATTTTCGTCGGTTGATATCTTCTCCACACCGATAGTCAGTGTACCATCCTCGCCAACCTTGATAAAGTCGTCGGTGGTGCTCCAGTTAAGGCCATTGTGGAACCAATACTGGTAGCCATTATAAGTTAAACCAAACTTGTAGTAACGACTGTCTGAAGGTATCCAATGCTTTACTCCATCCACTTCCACGGGCTGCCCCATGCCGGGAATGTTGTCGACCATGTCGGCGAGAGTCTTGATGTATGCAGTCTTTGTTTCACCATCTCCATTAGTGCCATATACCACAGCACCGTCGGTCTTGTTTGTTCCTGCGATGGCAAGAGGATATTCGCTGTTGTGTACAAGATGGCGATACAGACCCTGTACGCTTACTTTATACAGACCAGGCTTAAGACCGGTGAGTACTTGGTAAACCTTTACGTTGCCACCATTCCATACATCACACGTCATGTCTTCCCATTCACCACTTGGAGTTGTAACTCCGTCAAAAGTCCAGCTGCTCTGCAGGGAATGGTTTCTGTCGAACTTGGCATCATTAATGTAGTAGGTAGCATCAATGCCGTTGGTCTCTGTTGCTGTTTCGAGCAGAGCGTCGCGTTCAGCCTTGGTGACGAAGACCCACTGGTTGTTGGCATCATTCACGCCAGAACGATTGTGAAGCACTTGCATAGCCCAGTCGTTGGTTGCGTCCAGAGCATTGAGTGCATAGGTCGGAACTGCAGGCACTGGATAGCCCAGCAGGTTGCCGTTATTGGTATTGTTGGCCTTGGAGATGTTATAGACATTTGTCTTGCCCTCAACAGGGATGAAATACCATCTTGTTGCGTCGGTACCAGTAGCACCATCGAAGAAACCTTGGCTGGCCCATTGATGACCCATGTACTGATCGGTATGAATGGTACCCTTCAGCTGATAGCCGTCACTGTTGGCTTCAAGTGTCAGAGCCTCACCTACAAAGTTGAGTGACATCTCGTGTCCACCATTAAGTGCAGCACTGATAAATAATTTTTGACCAACATTGTAGAGATAATAGGTTGAACCGACAGCAGGCGCTTCACCTGTGAATGCAGCGTGCTCACCATTGGCCTTCAACTGACGGGCTTGTCGCAAGGCGTTCAGCACGGGAACTCCACTTGTGGTTCCATTGACAACAAATGCCTCGGCATCGCTGGTATCTATACCCTCAGCGTTTGCCAGGGTAATGGTCGGGCGCAAATAGGTGATGTCGCCAACGGCATTCACGTGGTCAAGGGCTGTCTGCAAGGCATCGAGCACCTCTTTTTGCTTGCTTAGGTCTTCGTCGGCCTTGTAGGTCTCGGCATCGGCCTTTGCAGTAGAGAGTTCGGCCCAATAATTGTCGGTCGTCATAGGCTCTGTCCATGGCTCGGCTTCTTCGAGCAGAGCTTCGATGGCTGAGGTTAGCGAGATGGCAGGGTAGGTAGCAGGATAGAGATACTTCTGGATGTACATATTGTCGAACCAGAACTTAAAGCCGTCGCCGCCGTCAGCGACTGCGCCGAACTGGAAGATTAGTGTGGCATCAGCATGGCTTGCCGTGAAGTTGCGGGCAATATGCCAGTCGCTCTGTGCATTGAACGGCACCTGAACGTATGCCCAGGTATTAGCATCTTTGATATGTTCGCTTAAATAGCCCCAAGAACCTACGTTCCCGTAATTTCCTGCATAGAGATAGAGGGGCAGGTATTGGATAGAGGTACTATAAGAACTGAAGCCGTCGGTGGTGAAGTCGAAAGAGAGACGATAGTTGGCACCGTTCTCGAAACATGTAAAGTTATATTGAAGCGGTTCGAATCCACCTGCACCAATCTGTGCGTCGTTGTGGTTGGCACGGGCGCCGTATGTGGCACTGACATCGGTCTTGTAGCCTTCGAAGGTGCCATCATAGGTTGCACCAGGGTAGAACCAGTTCCAAGCGTTAGCAGTGTTGTCGTAGAACTTGTAGTACTTGGTGTCGCTGATTTCCTGCAAGCCAAGACCTTTGTCTTCCCATGCAGAGCCGTTCCAATGATACATGTGATTGTCGGCGGTGTTGTAGACCAGCTTGCCTTCATAGGTAGACACACCCTTGTCGGCACCAGACACGCTGTAGCTGCCGCTGGCCGAGATGGTGCCGTTACCGTTGGTATAGATAGAACCAGTGAGGCGGTCCTTCAGTCCGCCCTTACCATTGCTGGTCACTACGGGTACAAGGTCCATCACGAGGGTGCTGCCCTCATAAATCTTTGCCCCATAGAGTTTCATGTCTGCAGGCTGATAGTTATGGCACTCGGCGTTGTTCTGGCGCACGGCAAAGAATGAGAGGAAATACTGGTAGTTGTAGTTGTCGGCCCATTTGGTCCAAGTGTGCGATGCGATGGTTGTGCCGTCAACATAGACGTTCGACTGACCAGTTGTTCCGTTCAGGTCGAACACCGACTTCACACCGACACCGACAAAGGGCGTGCCGTCGGTAGCGAATTCACCTTCATTGCCAAGTTTTGCATGAACTTTGTTGTCGCTGACGGTTTCGAAATAGAAAGCATTAGGCCATCCATTATTGAATTCACGTGTACCAAAGACACCTCTACGACCATTTGCCGTTGAGGCAATCTCCACAGTTGCGAAGACGCGGGTGTTGGCCTTCGGGCGATAGTCGGGAATGATAAGGTCGGAGTTTCCGGCATTGGTGATGTACTCCACTTCGGTCGCCTGAGGTGCCGTGAAGTCAACAACTTCGTACACACCGTACTGCTCGTACAGACCCATGCTGTTGTACTTGTACACTTTGCCGTCGGCCTTGTTGAATACGGTGGCATCGGTACCGGTGTAAGACGCGAGGTCGTCGATGATGGTCAGGTTCTGCTCAAAAGCATATTCAAATGATGTTGTGCCTGCCGGCTGCAGGAAAGTATTAGTCACGTTGTCATAAAGACCTGCCACCCTGTCTGTGTTTCGGAGGCGTGGCACATAGTCGTGCACCAGCGTCTCGCCCTCGTAGATTTTGAAGCGATAGAGCTTCATATGGGTAAGCCAGCCTTTCTTATTGTTGTTGTCGTTCAAATCAAAAATATACAACGGCTTCGTGCCGTCGCCTGCCGTTCCTGTTATGGCGGCGATGGTTCCGACCGGGTCGTTTGAGCCATTTGTGTAAATCTTCACGCCGTCGGCTTTGCTGACGGTAATCTTTACTTTCTCGCCTGTCGGTACATTGCCCGCAGCGGCTCCCATTTTTCGGTTAGGATTAAAAGGCCCGAAATCAAAAGTTCCTGCGAACGATAACTGGTTTTCCTGATGTGCAAAGAGAGTAAAGTTGTCGGCATTTGTAGCAGCAGTACGACCACCAAACAAAACGGCGTTTGCGGTACCGGTGTTACTGTTGATTTCACACTCCATTTCAACGCGGGTGGTTGTCTTGTGGGTGTAACCCGTGTTGATGTAGGCATCCGATTTGTTCTCAATGTAGGACAAGGCGGAGTAGCCATCTTGCGAAAAAGAAACACTACAACAAAGCTGCAGTAGTAAAAGTAATAGAAGTTTCTTCATTTTTCTAATTTTTTTATTAATATTTGATTCAATTGTTTATTCCTATACTTGGTTTCTTAGACAAATCATCGCTGTTTTGTCGGCGAAAACAGAGTTTTTATATTTGGTTTTATACTTGGTTTACGGTTATGGGTTTAAGCGCACAAAAGTAAGCAAAAATAATTAAACTGCAAAGAAAAATATGAAAAAATATCAAATTTGTCAGTAAAATAGCATTTTTTCGACAAAATGACACGATTGATTTTTTCGACATAGAGACAAAAACTCTATTTGCATGTAGGGACGCGGCGTGCCGCGTTATGCACTATGCACTATGCACTATGCACTATGGACTATAAACGTGTCTCTCTGTCAAAAAAAATTATGTCCTGATGTTTCTATGTCAAAAAAAATATGTACTTTTGTAGGCGAAAAAGAATATTATTATGGCACTGAATCCGAACAAAAATCTCAAGCTCTACTACTCCATCAAGGAGGTAGCCACGATTTTCAGCGTGAACGAAAGCACGCTGCGCTACTGGGAAACCGAATTTCCGCACCTGCGCCCGAAGACTAACGGACAGAAGGTAAGACAATACACCGACAAAGACATCGAGCAGATTCGCACCATCTACAATCTTGTGAAGGTGCGCGGGTTCAAGTTGGCAGCAGCCCGCAAGATGCTCAATGCCAACCGACTGGGTGCCGACCGTAGCGCCGACGTGCTGCACACCCTCATGGGCGTCCGCGATGACCTGAAAGCTCTTAAGAAACAACTCGACACCCTTTCCTGATCCGAATCCACCTTCAGTGCATAGTTCATAGTCCATAGTGCATAGTGCATAACGCGGCGTGCCGCGTTAAATTAGCAACAGATGAACACAGAAGAACACGGAAGAGAGAGGATTAAAATCCTCAAATCCCTTTAATCCGTAGAAAAGTAGGGCCGCGGCAGCCAACTATGCACTATGCACTATGAACTATGAACTATAATTGTGTCTCTTTGTCTCTATGTCGAAAAAATGTTATTATGTTAATGTGTCTATTATATATAATAATGTGTATTTACGCCGA
>CACYRB010000072.1 GCA_902776685.1 uncultured Prevotellaceae bacterium | reverse complement strand
ACCGCAACGCCTATTTAAAGGCATTGCGGAAGATAATTTTTGCGCATTTCACTTTTAGCGGACAGCAATAATATTTATTATTAATTAATCCTTTTATTAAAAAAAGACACAGCCTCTCAGCGATGTCTTTTGTGTTGCTTTGTTAGTGCTCACAAATTACATTGACTTTCGTCGATGTCTTTTGTGTTGCTTTGTTACTGCTCTCAAAATACATTGACTTTCGTCGATGTCTTTTGTGTTGGGTGCCCGGTGGGACTCGAACCCACGACATTCAGAACCACAATCTGACGCTCTAACCAACTGAACTACGGGCACCATGTGCACCATTCGGTCTTCACTGGGTGAAGGTGGTGCGATGTTGTTTGCTTTTTTAGAAAGCGAGTGCAAAGGTACGGGAATTATTTGGATTGACCAAATAATTCCCGAAGTTTTTTCTTGTCTCCTTTAATTTAATTTTTTAATGCGGATAAATGTGTGGGAGACCGGAGAATTATTTTGCAGGAGTCTCGGGTGCCTTGGGTGCTGCGGGCTCAGCTTTCGGTGCAGGTGCGGCCTTGTCGGTTGTGGGTGCAGCTTTGTCGGCTGCAGGTGCTGCTTGCTGTGCTGCTCCGAATCCCTGTGTGTTTACGGGGTTGGTGGTTTGTGTTTCGGTAGCGGCTTTCTCGAGCACGCTCTGTGTAGACGATGCAGTAGGTGCGACGTAGGCACAGATGATGCTGAGGAGTACCATAGCGATGGCGAGTCCCCATGTGGTTTTCTCTACGACGTCGGTTGTCTTGCGTACGCCCATGATGGCGTTAGACGAAGAGAAGTTGGATGCGAGGCCACCTCCTTTTGATTCCTGTATGAGCACGATGCCGATCATGAGCACCGATGCCAGAACGATGAGTGTTACGAATAATGTGTACATTTTTTTATTTATTTATTTTGTTTATTATTTAATATCAATTTTTCCAAAAATCGGATTTGGGATGCAAAGGTACGAGATTTATTTGGATAAATCAAATTTAATCGCTGAATTATTTGCAAAGCTTTCGAATATCGGCCTTGTTTGATATAGATTTTTGCCAGCGTTTCGGTGAAATATTCTTCTTCGTTGGTGTCTTCGGCCTTTGTGCTTTTGTCTTCTTTCTGCGGTGAATCTTCGTCGGGTTCGTCTTTGAGAGTGAAGGTTCCGCCTTCGTTGTAGATGAAGTTGTCGATGAGGTCTTGTCCTTTCATTTGGGGTGTCTGCTGGTCGTTGCCTTGGGGTTTCTCGTCTTCTTCGGCGTTGAGCAGGTAGGCCACATAGTCGACGGCGGCGTCGGCGGCAGTTGGTCGGCGGTGTGGTTTGTCGGGGGTGGTTTGCTGTTCGTCGGCGGGTATGGAGTTGAGGAAGTTGTCGATGAGCGAGATTGTTCGGTTCTCGGCTCCTTCCGATTTTACGTGAGGTGCGGTGTCGGCCTTCAGGGTTTTATGCTGATAGTGTGCGGCTTCGACGAGGTTGAAGATGTTTCGTCGGTCGCCGATGTAGATGGCTGCGCGTCGGAGTTCTTCGTCGAAGGAGGGGTCGTGCAGCAGGTAGAGATTTTGGAGCATGAGCAATCGCGCACTCTGGTGATAGGGGTGGAGGGCTATATGACTTCTGAGGTCGTACAGCGTTTCTCGGTTCATGGTTTCCGGATGTGCGATGAGTTGCGTGAGGTTCATTTTTGGATTTGTTTTCTCTTACCAGTTTGCGACGGTCGCGTTGAATATTTGGTCGACGATGTCTTTTACCATCTGTGTGACGAGTTCTTCCTGCACGGAGTTGAGGCTGAGGTTTGAGTCGTAGGTCTGTGCAGAGGTGAAGTGCTGCTCGAAGTCTTCGTTGTGGTTGACGTTATTGGTGAAGCGCACGTTGACGGTCATGGAGAGCTCCACCTGTGCGGAGTGGCCTTCGCTCGACACCGACTTGTTGCGCTGCGAGTAGTTGGTGATTTCGCCTTCGATCTTGAGGTCGCCGTTGCGTTTGACCTGTATGAGCTTGGTGTGGTTGGCATACTGGTCTTTGAGCTGGTTGTTGAAGATGCTGGCCATGGGTCCCCAGACGTAGCTTGAGCGTATGGGGAAGTCGGCAATCTGTATGGTCTTGGTCTCGTTGTAGTTGATGCTTGCACCGTTGAAGGTGTATTTGGGGATGCACGAGACGGCTGTTGCGGCAATGGCTGTTGCTGCAACGACGGCGATGGCGAGGTGTAGTATTTTCGTTTTCATTCCTGTTTGTCGAGTCCGTATTGTCTGATGCGTCTGTACAGTGTCCGGTCGGATATGCCGAGCTCCTGTGCGGCTTTTTTGCGGTTTCCGCCGTTGCGTTCGAGTGCTTTCTCCACCATCTGTCGGCTGATGTCGTTGAGGTTGAGCACTTCGGGTTCCTGTATCTCCTCGGCCTCGGCTTCTTCGGCCTGCTGCACGGTGGGCTGGAGTGTGGCGGGGTGGGTGTCGAGGGGTGCGTAGGCGTTGAATCCGGTGTGCTGCTCGATGTTGCGTGCGTCGTCGAGCTGTTTGCGCAGCGAGTTCATGTCGCGTCGCAGGTCTTTCACGTTCTCGTGCAGTTCGCCGAGTATCTTGTAGAGCAGTTCGCGCTCGTTCTCGTAGGAGTGTGCGCCCGGTGTGGAGATGGGTGCGAGCTGCATGCTCTCGGGGTCTTGGGGGATGAACCGCATGAGGGTCTTGGCGTCAATCTCGCGCTTCTCGCTGAGCACCGACATCTGTTCGGTGATGTTCTTCAGCTGTCTGACGTTTCCGGGCCATTTGTAGCGCAGCATGAGTTGCTTGGCTTCCTCGGAGAGTGTGATTTTCTCCATGTGGAACCGCTCGGCCATCTGCAGGGCGAAGAGTCGGAAGAGCAGCAGGATGTCTTGTCCGCGCTCGCGCAGGGCGGGCATGGGTATGGGGATGGTGTTGAGTCGGTAGTAGAGGTCTTCGCGGAATCGTCCTTCGCTGATGGCCTTCTGCATGTTGATGTTGGTGGCGGCCACGATGCGCACGTCGGTCTTCATGATTTTTGTACCGCCCACGCGAATGTATTCGCCTGTCTCGAGCACGCGCAGCAGTCGGGCCTGTGTGGCCAGGGGCAGCTCGCCCACCTCGTCGAGGAAGATGGTGCCTCGGTTGGCGATGCCGAAATAGCCTTCGCTTTCGCCGATGGCGCTGGTGAAGGCTCCTTTCTCGTGGCCGAAGAGCTCGCTGTCGATGGTGCCTTCGGGGATGGCGCCGCAGTTGATGGCGAAATATCTCTCACGTCGGCGTGGCGAGTTGTCGTGGATGACGCGGGGGATGATTTCCTTTCCCACGCCGCTCTCGCCCACGATGAGCACGCTGAGGTCGGTCGGTGCCACCTGCAGAGCAATGTCGAGCGCGTGGTTCAAACCGTCGCTGTTGCCGACAATGTTATAGCGTTGTTTTATTTTTTGCAGTTCGGATGTGTTCATTGGGTGACAAAATTACACATTTTTCCTGAAACATCTGCATTTTTGTCAGTTTTTTACGTTTTATTTAAGGTTCGCGAGTGGGGCACGAAGATGTTTGCAGTGATGCGGACGGCTTCTTTCATGAAGAAAATGTCCTATTGCGAAACCGGTCAAAACCGCATTATGAGTGTGAATAAACCTTTCAAATGTTAAATCGGAGGCTCCGGTTTTTGATGAAAAATTGTAAGCAACGAGGTCGGGAAATGGGTTTTTTCGGTCTGATTCTTGACTTTTGGACTCCCAAATCGGTCCTTCCGTTTGCGAAACATATATGTTTCGGGTGGCAAAACACGGTCTTTTGCCTCGCGAAACACGGTCTTTTGGAAGGTGAAAGCTTAGCTTTCGCGAGCGAAACATATATGTTTCAAAAGTTGAAAGGTTGAAAAGTTGAACGATTGAAAGGATAACCGGTTGATTTGCAGGGAGATAACAATAGGCTCAATTTTTGGCTGTTTTTCTTACAGATTTAGCTGCGGTCGGAAAAAATCGAAATTTTGAAAACTGAAATGTTAAAATGAAAAGCCTTAAATGTTAAATCTTCTTATCGTTAAAATGTGATGCTGTCAACAAGGCTGGTGGAACTTGCGGAAATAGATTTTTTTCCGTAACTTTGCCGCAAAGTTTTTATGGTATGCTTGAACTGAAAGATGGGCGTCTGAGCATAAACGGACAAGTGGTGTTTCGCAACTTGTCGTTTGTGGCAGAGCCGCGCGAGGTGCTTTTGCTGACAGGCAAGGGCCGTCATTCGGTTGTGGAGGCACTGATGGGCTTCCGCATGATGGATGAGGGCTGGGTGTCGGTCGACTATGAGCCGATGCTCCCGTTGTCGGCGACGTTGCTGCGCGGCCAGATAGTCTATGTGCCTGCCGACCTGCCTGTGTGGAACGGCACCGAGCATGGCCCGCGTGTGTCTTCCCTGCTGCGTGCCCCGTTCAAGGTCGCTACATGCAACGAGCAGTTCTCGAAGCAGGCGCTCATGGCTGAGTGGGCTCTGCTGGGCATCGATGCCGAACTGTTCGACCGTCGTGCGGCCGAGATTGACAGCACGACGCTGCGGCGCATCATGCTGTCGTTGGCGGGTGTGCTGCCGCGCTCCTTCGTGGTGGTCGACTTTCCCGACGACGGCGGCGGGTACGATTTGGAGGGCGACTACCTGCGCCGGCTCGCCGACAAAGGACGGGCTGTCGTGGTGTCGGCCGACGACGATGTGCTCATCAGGAAAAGCAACAAAGTGATTGTGGTTCGTAACTCATAGACGGAATAAAAATATGGAAATGACTGTTTTGGCTTTTGTGTTGGGACTGATGCTCCTGGCTGTGCCTGCCACCATATTATATATATATAAGGTGAAGCTGGAACGGCAGATGCTGATGTCCGTCGCGCGTATGCTCGCCGTGATGCTGCTGACGGGGCTGTTTCTCTACTTCGCCTTTGCGTGCGACAGCGCATGGATTAACCTGCTGTTCTTCGTGCTGATGGTGGTGCTGGCGGCTGCGGCATCGACGCGGAAACTTGTCAATCTGCCTTTCCGCCGACATTTCGTGCCCGTGTTAGCAGGCATGGCGGCTGCGGCACTGCTCGTCGGCGGGTGGCTGCTGCTGGTGGCTGCCGCTGCCAACGACTGGCAGGTGAACGTCGTCGAGGCGCGATGGCTGCTACCTGTCACGGGACTGCTCATGGGCAGTCTGATTGGTCTGAACAGTCGGGCGCTGGCAGCTTATTACAAGGGTTTTGAACATCATTCCGCACTATACTACTACCTGCTCGGCAACGGAGCAACACGCCGCGAGGCTGTGGCTTACCTGATGCGGCGGTCCTTGCAGCAGGCTGCCCTGCCCGTCATGGGACAGATGGCCGCCATGATGGTCGGACAGGCTCCGATGGTCGTGTGGGCCATGCTGATGTCGGGGGTGGGTGTCTGGACGGCTGTGGCGTGGCAGGTGTTGCTGCTCGTGGCCGTGCTGGCAGCATCTATGCTCTCGGTGACGGTGGCTCTGGTCGTGGCACAGGTGCAGGAAGAAAAAATGAAAAACAGATAATGGAAATGAGAAGATATAAGATGAAGAGCGGGGGCGCTTGTGCCCTGACAATGTCATTGCTGCTTGCGGCAGCCCTGCTGACGACGTCGTGCCGCTATCGCGTGCATGGTCGCGACCGCATGACCGAGGCCGACGTGAAGGAAGAGGCTCGTTCGGAAGTGAGCTATCAGCAGCCAGAGGAGCAGAGCGCACAGGCAGCAGCTGTGTCGGCCGACGGGCTGGAGATTCCCGAGATGAAAAGCTCGAAAGGTCAGCTGCTGCGGCGCACGGGCTACACCACGCAGTACAACTCGGGCACGCGCTGTCCCGACTGGACGGCCTGGCACCTCACGGCTGCACATACCAACGGCAGCGTCAAGCGCAAGAGCGTCGACTATCAGGAGGACTTCCAGGTGCGTGAGCCGCGAGCCACGCGCATGGATTATTTCCAGGCACCCTATGACCGAGGCCACATGTGTCCGGCAGGCGACAACAAGTGGAGTCCGCAGGCCATGCAAGACTGTTTCCTCTACACCAACATGTGTCCGCAGAACCACAACATGAACGGCGGTGTGTGGAACGACCTCGAGATGAAGTGCCGCACGTGGGCCAAGCAGTTCGGCGACATCTATATCGTCTGCGGACCCACCTACGACAGTGCCGCACCGGCCCGCTACATCGGCAAGAACAAGGTGCGTGTGCCCGACGGATTTTTCAAGGCTGTGCTTTGCACCCAGGGCAAGCCCAAGGCCATCGGCTTCTACTATCCCAACACCCACGGCGAGGGCTCTATCGAAGACCATGCCATGCCCGTCAGACAGCTCGAGCGCATGACCGGCATCGACTTCTTCCCACGCCTCGAACGCAGCGTGCAAGACAAGATAGAAACCTCCTTCAATTATGCCGACTGGTAGCGAAAAGTTGAAAGGTTGAAAAGTTGGAAGGTTGAAGTGTCGTCTTAACTCTCTAAGCATGTAGGGACGCGGCGTGCCGCGTTAAATCGTTGAAAAGTTGTATTATGAAAAGAAACCATTTGAATCTTTTGTTGTGCATTGTCGTATTGGCAATGACGGCATCGTGTCGTAACAATAAACAGCAACCTGCATCGCAGGAACAGCCTGCGACGGAATCATTCTACGACAGTGGGGCAGGGCAGCCGCAGCCCCAAACCCAAGGCGGGAAGACGATAACACAATACGAGATGCCTGCCCGACTTACCGACCGTCCCGAGCAGATTCTGCGCCGCGAGTCGTTCACCATCTCCTATAACAAAGACACGCGCACACCCAACTATGTGGCGTGGCATCTGACCAAGTCGCACACCTACGGACGCTTCCAGCGTAGCGAGGAAATATTCACCGAAGACCCCGAGGCTCCGACTCCCCGAGCCACCGACAACGACTACTACAACTCGCGCTTCGACCGCGGCCACATGTGTCCGGCTGCCGACACGAAGTGGAGCAAGGAAGCGCTGCGACAGTCGTTCCTCTTTACGAATATATGCCCGCAGAACCACGGACTGAACAAATATGAGTGGAACGATGTGGAAATACTTTGTCGTGACTGGGCGCGGCAGTACGGAGCTGTCGACATTGTCTGCGGACCCATCTACGACAGCCATGCCGCTCCACGCTACATCGGTCGCAACAAGGTGCGGGTGCCCGACCGCTTCTTCAAGGTGGTGCTCTGCCGACAGGGCAAGCCCAAAGCCATCGGCTTCATCTATCGCAACGAGGGCCGCAAGCAGCCCATGCAGGATGCCGTGTGCACCGTCGACGAGATAGAACGTCTCACAGGCATCAACTTCTTCCCACAGCTCGACGACGCCGTAGAAAACCGCATCGAAGCCTCCACCTCCCTCCGCGACTGGTAGTGAAAAGGTGAAAAGGCAAAAAGGTGAAAAGGTAAAAAGGTGAAAAGTTGAAAAACTAAAAAACGAAAATATTTTTGCTATTTCATAAAAAATCGCTACCTTTGCAGCGTATTTTTAAGGATTCACAGCGTGAAGGTAAAGGAAATTGTACGCGCCCTTGAACTTGTCGCGCCTCTGCCCTTGCAGGAAGACTATGATAATGCCGGCCTGCAAGTTGGACTGACAGAAGCGGACGTTTCAGGGGTATTATTGTGTTTAGACGTGACCGAGGCGATTGTCGACGAGGCCGTCAGTAAGGGCTGCAACCTGATTGTGGCTCACCATCCGCTCATCTTCCGCCGCTTGGCCCACCTCACGGGCGACGACTATGTGCAGCGCACGGTAGTGAAGGCGGTGAAGAACGACGTGGCCATCATGGCCATGCACACCAATCTTGACAATGCGCGGGGCGGCGTGAACTTCAAGATGGCGGAAAAGATGCATCTCGAGGGCGTGCGGTTCCTGCTGCCCACGCAGACGATAGACGGCGTGGAAGGCGCATCGGGCGTTGTCGGCGAGCTCGCCGAGCCGATGGCTGCTGCCGACTTCATAGCCATGCTGAAGCAGGTGTTCCGCGTGGAGTGCGTGCAGGCCAATGCCTTGCTCCGCCGTCCGGTGAAGACGGTAGCCCTCTGTGGAGGTGCCGGAGCGTTCCTGCTTGACGATGCCATCCGTGCCGGAGCCGATGCGTTTGTCACGGGCGAGATGAGCTATCACCAGTATTTCGGACACGAAGGGCAGGTGCAGATTGCCGTCATCGGTCACTATCAGAGTGAGCAATACACCAGCGAGCTGCTCAAGGAGATTCTCGAAGAGCGGTTCCCCGGCATCGACTGCCACCTGGCAGAAACCCCGACCAATCCAATCGTAATTTTTTAAGCATATCAACAATAAAAAACATCAAAGCATTATGGCAAAGAAAAATCCAGCCGACTATTCGGTAGAAGAGAAACTGAAGGCCCTTTATCAGCTGCAGACCACGCTGTCGGCCATCGACGAGAAGCGTGCCCTGCGTGGTGAGCTGCCTCTCGAAGTACAGGACCTCGAAGACGAAATTGCAGGTCTGAACACCCGTTTAGAGAACATCGACGCCGAGATTGCCGAGTTTCAGCGTGCCATCGTCATGAAGCGCGGCGACATCGACCGTGCCCAGCACAGCGTGGCCCGCTATCAGCAGCAGCTCGACGAGGTGAAGAACAATCGAGAGTACGACACGCTGACCAAGGAAATCGAATATCAGACGCTCGAGATTGAGCTCTGCGAGAAGAAGATTCGCGAGGCACAGACCAAGATTGAGGAGCGCCAGCACGACCTCGACCAGGCCCGTTCGCTCATCGACGAGCGCAAGCTCGACCTCGACAGCAAGCGTAGCGAGCTTTCCGAAATCATGCAGGAGACTCGTGAAGAGGAAGAGAAGCTCAAGGAGAAGGCTCACGACCTGGAAGCCAAGATTGACCCGCGCATCCTTTCTTCGTTCAAGCGCATCCGCAAGAACGCCCGTAACGGTCTCGGCATTGTCTACGTGCAGCGCGACGCCTGCGGTGGTTGCTTCAACAAGATTCCGCCACAGCGTCAGCTCGACATCAAGATGCACAAGAAGATTATTGTCTGCGAATACTGCGGCCGCATCATGATTGATCCCGAGCTGGCTGGCGTCAAAGTTGTTCAGCCCGGAACAGAAGAAAAGCCCAAGCGCAAGCGCGCCACGACTCGCAAGAAGAAGGCCGATGACGAAGCCGCACCCGCAGAATAATTCTTGCATCGTCGCCAGGCGAGAGCCGGAAATCATTCGGCCTCACTGAAATAACAAGCCATGTCCCTGCACAAAAAAGGGGCATGGCTTGTTGTTTGATTTGTGGGTATAGCCTGTTCTTTATGAGGGCAGGTGGCAAAAAACAAACTTCCGGAAAGTTATATGGGCCATATAGCTGACCTATATGGGCCATATAACGATGCTATATGGCCCATATAACTTTCTGAAAGTTTGTCTTCGACTTTTCCGGATGTTTGTTTTCTGGTTGCGGCTGATGTTTCTGCAACTCACAGGTTGCGGGCCTTGAAGATGGTTTCCTTGGCTTCGTTGATTTCCTTGAACTTCTGTTCGGCAGCACGGCGCACATCCTCGCCGAGCGTGGCAACGCGGTCGGGATGGTGCTTGAGGGCCATCTTGCGGTAGGCGGCTTTCACCTCGTCGTCGGTGGCGGTTGGGGCTATGCCGAGAACCTTGTAGGCCGCTTCGAGATTGCCGGCACCGCCGCTGAGGTTGAGCATGGAATCCACGTCCTGAGCCGTGAGCCCGAGATAGGTGGCGACTTCTTTGAGTGCGGCAATCTCTTCAGGTGCCACGACGCCGTCGGCCTGTGCCAGAATGACGAGGAAGTTGAGCAGCTGCAGGCGTTCGGAATAGCTGAGGTGCCACGATATTTGTTCGCAGGCACTGCGGATGGTTTCGCGGAAGGCCGCGGCTCCCATCTTCTTCTGGTGGTCGAAGATGGCCAGCACGATGTTCTCGCCCTGGCTGACGGCTTGCTCTCCGAAGTTTGTGCGCAGGAAGCGGCGCAGTGTCTCCATCTCGGAGTGCATCACGCGTCCGTCGGCCCGGATGATGTAGGCCGAGAGGGTGAGCAGCGAGAACAGGAATGAGTTGCGCTGTCCCTCGTAGGCCTGTCGGGTGTTCCGTGCAGAGTGGACCGACGGGCCGTTGTCGTATTCGCGGTTGTTGTATTCCTCGCTGGCAAAGCTTTCCACTTGCTTGTCGAAGAGCCAGCCGATGACGAAGCCAACGATGGCTCCGAGCGGACCGCCTTGTGCGAACCCGAGGAATCCGCCTATCCATTTTCCTAATGCCATAGCGTGCTGTCTTGTTTTATTCCACGATAATCTTCTTGGCTGATCCCTCACCTGTGCAGACAATGTTCAGCCCAGGCTGAGGCGCGTTGAGCTGATGTCCCTGCAGGTCGTAGATGGTCTTCTCTCCTCCTCTTCGGGGGGAGGTTGTAATGTTGTTGATGCCGGTGTGCTGGGGATCCTTCTTGTCGAAGTTGTCCATGAGCACACGCATCCAGTAGCCACCGACAACGGAGCGGGCCTTGAAGCCTACACGGTCGGCATTGGTCGTGCGGTGCCAGTCGCTCAACGGCACGCGTGAGCGGGTTGCATTGGCATAGTTCCAGATGGGGTCGGCAAACTTGATGAACGTTTCTTTCTTGGTGGCCATTGATGCGGTCCACAGCACCCAGTCGCTCTTGGTGTAGTTGTCGCGGCTGTCGAGGGGCAGACCATAGGTGTTTTGCTTGTTCACGTAGTAGTTGATTTCGGTCTCCATGATGCTCTTGTCGAAGACGTGGGTATCCCAGAGATAGTCCCATACGAGGTTGTATTTCTGGCTCCACGTATTGTCGCGGTCGAGGGTGAGCTTGTAGTGGTCGCCTGAAGAGTCGATAGCCATACGTTTCCAGGTCCTTGCCATGCTCTGCGCGCGTGCCAGATAGGTTGCAGCCACGTCGTCTTGACCGGCATAGCGTGCAATCTCGGAGAAGGCGAGCACACCCATGATGGCTTTGATGGAGAGGTTGGCGTTGTGGGCAAGGTGTCCGGCAAAGTCGTCGGTGCAAAGCTGGTTCTCGGGGTCTTGTCCGTTTTCAGAACAATAGTCGGCCCAGGTCTTCAGCGTTTCCCAGTGTTCGAGTGCATAGTCGGCATTGCCTTCAAGCATACAGATGGTTGCCACGAGTGTGAGCATGTTGCCCGATTCCTCAATGGGCATATTGCCCTCGAACCCACCTTGGGCATTGGGTTCGTGAATGGAATAGGCCTGTCCGTTGGCATGCGGATAGACACCGATGTCGTGGGCTCCGAAGTTGAATCCCCACCTGTCGCTCTCGCAATATTCGAGAATACTGGTGAGCATGCCCTTGGCCAGGTCGAGGTTGTAGAGCAGATAGAGAGGCTGCGAGGGATAGGTCACGTCGAGGGTGTTGACAAATCCGCCCGAGTTGTTCTCCTTCGAGAAGAAGAGCAGGTGTCCGTGGTTGTCTTGGAACAGTACGTGGGCTCCGATGGTTTGGCGATAGACACCCGAGAGCAGTTCGGCAAATTTTTGGTTACCCGATTTCAGGGCATCGTCGTAGATGGTCCTGTCTTGCTGGCGGCATTTCTGCATGTTGGCATTGTAGTTCTCGGCCATTTCCTCAAATGCCTGGCCGATGGTCTTGGTCTGTCCGTCGTGCGAAGCCCAGTAGGCTTTGTAGTCCTTGTCCATGTAGCGCATGGCCTTCACCTCGTCGTAGCCAATCATGGTGAAGCTCCAGTCGTTGGACGTGTTGCCGAAGTCGTGTATGAAGGTAAGCAACGAATGTTCCGAAGTTGTGCTCGAGGTGTAGGCCAGTCGTGGACGAGCCTTGTTGATGACACTGTAGTCGAGTTGTCCGTCGTCTTGGAAATCTTCCTCTACGTTCAGCTGCGATGCCCGGGCAATGGTGCCGTTGACTTCAGGCAGATAGACGTAGCCCCAGTTGATGCTGACGCCGTCGCCTGCCTGGCTTAGCGGTGTCTGCTTCTGTCTTCCGCTACGGATGTAGTTCTTGCCGTTTTCAGAAACCAGCATCGAGGTAATGGGCTGATTGAGCTCGTTGGTACACATCACGCTGCTGACAGCCATGTAGAACTGCACGTTGTGCTGAGCGCCGTCGGTGGAACGAACACGGAAGCTGACGTAGTTGATGGGGGTAGAGAGCAGCTCAAGGTCGTTCATGAGCATGGGCGCCGTGAAGACGAGGTCGAGCTCGACCGGTCCGCACTTGAAGGTGTAGTAGGTGTTGGTGGCAAGCACGTCGCACGATTTCTGTGTGGCAAGTGCAATGTCGGGATTGCTGACCTTATCGTTTACGTAGATTCCATAGTCAGCATACGAACCGCCGGAGGTGTTGTGACAGTGGGCTGCAATGACGTTGTTGCCTGCTTTGAGCAGGGCCTTCTCGGTTCCAGTGAGGTGATAGGTCTCGCCCTGCAGCCATGTCTCGCCGGTCTTGATGACGCGTGTGCCGTTGATGAAGAGTTCGAACACGTCGTCGTGCGAAAAGACAATGTAGAGGTCTTTCTGCAGGTCTTCGGCTGTGAGGTCAACCGTACGGCGCAGATAGATATCGGTGTTTGCACCCGTCCACTTTGTTCTTACGTATGGGTATTCGTTTGGTTCGCCGAAGGCTCCTTGCTGCTCTTCCCATGAAGAGTCGTCGAAGGTGGGAGCAGCCCAGTTGTTGTCGGGCTGGGCGTCGTAGTTGACGCGTGCCGTCCATGCACCGGCGTCGGCCATGGGCAGAAGGGCATCGCCAAGCACATATTTCCGTTCGGAGCCCATGAAGCGGTAGACCTTGCCATCGACACGCAACAGTCCGTCAATGGGTTTGTCTTTCTCGGTCCAGTGGAAGGTAGGACCGCCGTTGAGGGTGTTGTAGGGCGACCAAATGGAAAAATAGGTGTCGTTCATGAGAATGGGTACAGCAGGCAATCGCAGCGTGGTTCTCTTGTAGGGCGTGAAGAACACTGATGATTGCGCAAAAAGTGCTGTAGTGCTCAAGACGAATATCAATAATGCAGATAACTTTTTCATTATTCTAATTTACAATTTGACGATTTACTATTTATTAATTTATTTATTCTCCCTCCATTATTCTCCCTCCATATGCATGTAGGGACGCGGCGTGCCGCGTTATGATTTTATCAACGCGGCACGCCGCGTCCCTACAACCTCGTTGTCGTTATTTAACAAGTA
>CACYRB010000071.1 GCA_902776685.1 uncultured Prevotellaceae bacterium | reverse complement strand
ACTTGTACATTTGTTTGTGGTTATTCAAATATACAAAATGTTCAGCGGTTTTCTTCATTTTCTTGTCAATATATCACTCGAAATGTCGGATGAACCATAATTTTGCCATCTACAATAACAAACGTTAGTATGGGGGGGCTTTCTTGTGCGTGGAAGAACGGAAAACCTACTAGAACAACAAACAGGACATATTTTTTATTAGGCGATACACCTTTTAAATACAGCTCTCGTGCACAAACCGATTTTTATGGACTTTGGCTTCCTGCTAATATAGGTTCTATTACTGGTGATCATTTTTATGTAAAGGAGTTGGCTCTAAATAAATATATGGAAGTTTGGGGAAAAAGTTTTGAAAAAAATTTTGATTATAAAATTCCATTTAATTCAGAACTTTCATATTCAACCAACTGCCGGGAGTTTGATACAGACTATCATGTTACAGCTATAAATGGAAATTACCCTTTTGTCGCCACAGACTTTGCAAAAGAAAGGGTCACGTTTACAAGTTTAGACAATGGGATAGTACCTGCAGAAACTCCAGTATTAATTCGTAAAAAGTCAGATGAAAATACTTGGTATCAAATTGCTGAGCGGCAAGGGGCACAATTAAACATGGAAAACTATCTGAAAGGTGTAACATATGCAGATGAAATTTCTCCCATGACAGATGACGGATATGTGAATTTTGTGCTAAGAAATGGGGAGTTTTGCCGTTTTGATAATGCAGGCGTTTTAAGTGATCATAAAGCGTATCTACAATTGCCTGAAAGTGTAACGTCCAGATATACAATTGAATTCAAAGAAAATGTAATAGATGGAATTGAGAATGTTATTACAGATGAGATGGACGCTTCAATTTATAGCTTAAGCGGGGTGCGGGTAAATAGTCCGACTAAAGGAGTATACATAAAAAAAGGGAAGAAATTTTTGATAAAATGATGAAATATAAATTAAGTAAATGATGAAAAAAATATATTTAGAACCAGGAATAAAAATTGCATCTTTCGCGGAAGAGTATTTGATGGAGGTCATATCACTGCCTACGACTGGAAGTGTCGACAATCCAAGTATAGGAGAAGCTAAAGAGTATGACAATTTTGTTGAAGATGACGAAGGTATAATTAGTGTCAATAACGTTTGGGATGATTAGTAAATCGGTGTTATTAATATAAATAGATAGATGGGAGGATCTTAATGACCATATTAAACGATTCTTTTGTTGATATTATATCAATATAATTTTCCATATAAAAATAGCGGAAGTCTTCCTATCACCAAAGACTTCCGTTGTTTTTTTGAGGTTGTGAAGAAACAATTTTAAATGAAAAAAAAGTAGCATTTCACTTAACTATTGATAGCCATATGATATAAATAGTTGCTCTATAGTCATTTTGTTGAAGAAGGGGAAAAAGTAGCCGGAACAAACGTGTGTTGTTTGTTCCGGCTGTGGAATTGTTGAAGACTTGTTTAATAGTTCTCTGCGCGAAGCTCGAAATAGGCTTGGGGATGGTCGCATACGGGACAGATCTCGGGAGCCTTCGGGCCGATGACGATATGTCCGCAGTTGCGGCACTTCCAGATGCGGTCGCCGTCGCGTGAGAAGACTATCTCGTCTTCGATGTTTTTCAGCAGTTTGCGATAGCGCTCTTCGTGCTCTTTCTCTATGGCGGCTACGGCGCGGAACTTCCGTGCAATCTCGGTGAAGCCCTCTTCGTCGGCCTCCTTAGCCATGCGGTCGTACATATCGGTCCATTCGAAGTTCTCACCTTCAGCAGCTGCCTTGAGGTTCTCGGGGGTCGATTTGATGCTTCCACCCTCGAGCAGCTTGAACCACATCTTGGCGTGTTCTTTCTCATTGGCGGCAGTCTCTTCAAAGATAGCGGCAATCTGCTGATAGCCGTCTTTCTTGGCCTTGCTGGCCCAGTAGCTGTACTTGTTGCGTGCTTGCGACTCTCCTGCAAAAGCTTCTTGCAGGTTGCGCTCTGTCTTTGTTCCTTTTAATTCTTTCATAATGTTTTCTTTTATTGATGTGAATTTATTAATAATACAAGTTTCGCAAGCTTCGCTTGCTGGGAGTTAACGGGAGTTAGCCGACTGCGTCGACGGAAGTTAGCAGGAGTTAGCAGACTATAGTTCTCGCGATAGGAAAAACTATTGACGTAGCCTTCCGCCTACCCGTAGCCTTTCCGTTAACTCCACAGGTCGAAGACCTGTTAACTCCCGATAACTCCTGTTAACTACTAACATGCGAAAGTTGATTAAATAATCTTTCTTGGCTGCAAAGATAGTTCTTTATTTTTCGATATGCAAATAGATGAGTGTTTTTTAATAAGTTTTTAGTTTTTAGTTTTCAGTTTTCAGTTTTTACCTTTTCACCTTTTCACCTTTTATTTCTTAATCTCTCGCAGAAAGCGCAGAAATAACAGAAAATACTCATTGCTCATTATTCATTATTCATTATTCATTATTTATTCATTAGCGAAGCGTTCACCCTTTAAAGGTGGCTTCGCCGGCGAGACTGATGTTCATGTAGTGACGAACGAGATTAGCATCGGCATAGCGTGCCTGAAGATGCATCAGTTTCGTGACTGCTGCCTCGACGGTGCTGTCGTATCCGCTGATGACGCCTGCCTGCTGTAGCTGGTAGCCGGTTTCATAGCGTTGCATGGCTACACTTCCTGCCACACATTGACTGATGTTCACGATAATGATTCCACGATCGGTAGCGTCGTGCAGCAGGTTGAGCATCCACGGTCGTTGTGGCGCGTTCCCGCTGCCATAGCTGCGCATGACGATGCTTTTCAGATTTGGGGCTTTGAGCATGTGCCTGACGATGTCTTCCTTGATGCCAGGAAACAACGAGAACACGACGACGTTCGAGTCCATCGCCTTGTGCAGTGTCATGGGCTTGGAATAGTCGGGGCACAGAATGTTGTGGTCGTTAAACGAGAAATACACTCCTGCTTCGCAAAGGTGTGGGTAGTTAAACGTGTCGAAGGCATTGAAGCCGTCGGCATTTTGTTTGGTGGACCGGTTTCCCCGCAACAGTTTCCCACTAAAATAGATGCATACCTCGGGAACCCTTGGCCTGCCGTCGGGATGATGGGCTGCCGCCAACTCGATGCTGGTGACAAGATTTTCTTTTCCGTCGGTACGCAGCTGTTGTATCGGCAACTGACTTCCGGTAAGGATGACGGGCTTAGTCAGGTTCTCAAGCATGAACGACAAGGCCGATGCGGTATAGGCCATCGTGTCGGTGCCATGAAGAACGACAAAGCCGTCGTAGTCATCGTATCGTTCGGCAATGATGCTGGCAATTTCTGCCCATTTGTCGGGCGACATGTCGCTTGAGTCGATGGGGTGGGCGAATTGGTGGACGTCGATTTCCGTTTCAATCAGTTTGATCTCGGGCATGTTCGCCACAAGATGATTGAAATCGAGGGGCTCAAGTGCTCCACTTTGCACGTTAGCCCCCATGCCAATGGTGCCACCGGTATAAATAAGCAGTACTTTGTTGTTTCGTATCATGTCAAATTTTTTACAAAGGTAATCAATTCGCTTGAAAGAATCATCGCAAGACAGATTTTTTTTGAGAGAAAAGAAATTATTTGCGGAAATCTTTGCTTGTCTCAAAAATTAGTAGTATTTTTGCAAAAATTTTTAACGACTTATTTTTTTAGATTAAGATGAAAAAATTATTGTTTTCGATTTTTGCTGCCGCTGTTCTCCTTTTCTCAACAAGTTGCAATAGCTATAAGCAAGTTCCCTACTTCCAGAACATTGACTCCATTAGTTTGGCTGCATCGCAAGGTCTCTATGATGCACGCATCATGCCAAAGGACTTGCTGACGATTACGGTAAGCACGCTCGACCCGAATGCTGCTCGTCCGTTTAACCTTATCGTTTCTAACACCTTTGCTGCTAACAACTCGTTGACAACGGGGCAGGGTAGTCTGCAAACCTACTTGGTTGATAATAGTGGAAACATTAATTTCCCCGTCATCGGAAAAGTTGCGGTTCAAGGATTGACGAAAGAAGAAATCCAGGACCTGCTGGCCGAGAAAATCAAGCCCTACCTCTCAGCTACGGAGAATCCTATCGTGACGGTGAAGATGGCCAGCTACCGTGTGACGGTTCTCGGCGAGGTGGCTCGTCCGGGCGTTATTCCCGTAACGACTGAGAAGATGAGCATTCTTGAGGCTCTGGCTCAGGCCGGTGACTTGACCATCTACGGTCGTCGTGACAATGTGATACTTTTGCGTGAGGATGCTACAGGCCAGAAGCATCATGTGCGTTTGAATCTGAATGATGCCCATCTGATCAATTCGCCTTACTATTATCTGCAGCAGAACGACCAGATTTATGTTGAGCCGAACAAGGTAAAGGCTAAAACCTCTGAAATCAGTCAGTCGACAACTATTTGGTTCACCTTGACTGGTACATTGGTTTCACTCGCATCCTTGATTGTCAACATTGCAAGAAAATAAATTATTGAGCGCCAATGCCCCCAAGCATCGGCGCTTTTTTTTAGATTATACTATTTATATATTTATTAAGGTAAAAAGATTCATGTGTGGAATTGTAGGTTATATTGGTAAAAGAGAGGCTTACCCCATACTTATAAAAGGACTCAAACGACTTGAATATCGTGGCTACGACAGTGCCGGCGTCGCACTGATAAACGCGGGGGGGATGCTCAATGTCTATAAGGAAAAAGGTAAGGTCGCCGAACTGGAACGCTATTGCCAGGAAAAAGATGTTTCTGGTAGTGTAGGTATTGCTCACACCCGGTGGGCTACTCATGGAGAGCCCTCGTCGCGGAATGCACACCCTCATTACTCGGAATCGAAGAACTTGGCGATTATCCATAACGGCATTATCGAAAACTATGCCGAGATAAAGCGTAACCTTATGGCTAAAGGGATTGCTTTCCGCTCAGATACCGATACTGAGGTGCTGGTGCAGCTGATAGAATATATCATGTCGAAAAAGCACTTCGATATATTATCTGCCGTTCAGATTGCCTTGCATCAAGTGATTGGAGCATACGCAATTGCTGTCCTTGACAAGAACAATCCAAACCAGATTATAGCTGCCCGCAAGCAGAGTCCGCTTGTCGTGGGAATTGGCGATGACGAGTTTTTTATAGGTTCCGATGCAACTCCTATCGTGGAATATACCGACAAGGTGGTCTATCTTGAAGATGGCAACATCGCAGTCATTCGTTTAGGCGAAGAGCTAAAGGTTGTCAACATCTTAAACAGAGAGTTAAATCTTCATGTTCAGACGATAGACCTGAATCTTGGTCAGATAGAGAAGGGTGGCTATCCGCATTTCATGCTGAAGGAAATCTTCGAGCAGCCCGAATGTCTGACAAACTGCATGCGTGGCCGGGTCAATGTTGACATTGATAATGTGACATTGAGTGCCGTAATTGACTATAAGGAGCAGTTGCTAAAGGCAAAGCGCATCATTATTGTAGCCTGTGGCACCTCGTGGCACGCTGGATTAATTGGAAAACAGTTGATAGAGAGCCTTTGCCGTATTCCCGTAGAAGTGGAATATGCCAGTGAGTTTCGTTATCGAAACCCCGTCGTCACGTCCGACGATGTTGTAATTGCCATTTCGCAAAGTGGCGAGACTGCCGATACTTTGGCTGCTGTAGAGTTGGCTAAACGCAATGGTGCGTTTATCTATGGCATTTGCAACGCTATCGGCTCAAGCATTCCACGGGCAACTAACACGGGTAGCTATATCCATGTAGGACCAGAGATTGGTGTGGCGTCAACAAAAGCCTTTACAGGGCAAGTCACGGTGTTGCTAATGTTGGCTCTGGCTCTGGCAAAAGAAAAGCACACAATAGATGGTGCCGAATACAAGAATATCGTCAGATGCTTATGGGAGATTCCGTCGAAGATGTCGGAAATCCTCAAGTTGAATAATCGTATTGCTGATTTGAGCCGGACATTTACTTATGCTCGTAATTTCCTTTACTTGGGACGCGGATACAGCTATCCGGTTGCCTTGGAGGGTGCGTTGAAACTGAAGGAAATCAGCTATATTCATGCCGAGGGTTACCCTGCGGCAGAGATGAAGCATGGGCCGATTGCCTTAATCGACTCGGATATGCCTGTTGTCGTTATTGCGACGCATAACGGGATGTACGAGAAAGTGCTTTCCAATATTCAGGAAATCAAAGCCCGTCAGGGAAAGGTGATTGCTCTGGTGAGCAAAGGTGATGATACTATTAGCCGTATAGCCGACGAGGTGATAGAACTGCCCGACACTTTAGAATGTCTGGAACCCCTTATTGCAACGATACCTCTGCAATTACTTGCCTACCATGTGGCTGTTTGCAAAGGCATGAATGTTGATCAGCCCCGTAACTTGGCCAAATCAGTAACAGTAGAATAAGGATAATGGAACCGTTAAAACACGAATGTGGTGTGGCGATGATTCGCCTTTTGAAGCCCCTTGAATATTACCAGCGCAAGTATGGCACATGGATGTATGGCCTCAACAAGCTGTACTTGATGCTTGAGAAACAGCACAACCGAGGTCAGGAAGGAGCCGGCATTGCGTGTGTCAAGCTTGCCGATGTTCCCGGGCGGGAGTACATGTTCCGTGAAAGAGCAGAGGGGAAAGACGCAATAACCCAGATATTCGGAGTTGTTCAGTCTAAATATAAGGATGTCTCAGCAGAGCAACTGGCGGATGCTGATTATGCTAAAGCGGAGTTGCCATTTGCTGGTGAGCTTTACATGGGTCACCTTAGATATTCTACGACCGGAAAGAGCGGCCTTTCCTACGTGCATCCTTTTCTGCGCAGGAACAACTGGCAAGCCAAGAACCTTTGTCTTTGCGGGAATTTCAATATGACGAACATCGACGAGATTCTTGCGAAACTCACTCAGCAGGGACAATGTCCACGCCGGTACAGCGATTCTTATATCATGCTTGAACTGCTTGGTCATCGTCTTGACCGCGAAGTCGAACGTAATTTCATTGCGGCAAAAGCCCTTGAACTTGAGAATACTGACATTACCCGCTATATAGAAGCTCATGTGAAGATGGCAAACGTCTTGAAAACGGGAATGACCGATTTCGATGGGGGCTATGTGGTGTGCGGAATGACTGGTTCGGGCGAGATGTTTTCCATGCGAGACCCGTGGGGCATACGCCCCGCATACTACTATTGCGACGATGAGATTGTGGCATTGGCGAGCGAGCGGCCTGTCTTGCAGACCACGTTCGACTTGCAATGCGACGACGTGAAGGAACTCGAGCCCGGCACAGCCTTACTTGTAAGACGCAACGGCGAAAGCAGTATTCAGAGAATCGTGGAACAGAAAGGCGATTCGGCTTGCTCGTTCGAACGCATCTATTTCAGCCGTGGCTCCGATCGCGACATTTACAACGAAAGAAAACGGCTTGGTGAGCAGTTGGTCAACCCAATACTCAAGGCCATCGACGGCGACGTTGACCACACCGTATTTTCCTTCATTCCTAATACGGCAGAAGTAGCTTTTTATGGTATGCTGCATGGTTTTGAGCGATATGTAGATGAACAAAAGATTAAGCAGATACAGTCTTTTGAGCATACGCCGACTCATGAAGAACTTGAAAAGATATTAAGTCGTAAGGTGCGCTCCGAGAAGGTGGCGTGGAAGGACATAAAGCTCAGGACGTTTATCACCGAAGGCAATTCTCGCAACGACTTGGCCTCTCACGTCTACGACATCACCTACGAAAGCATTCGTCCGAATGTTGACAATCTGGTTGTTATTGACGATTCCATTGTGCGTGGGACTACGTTGAAAGAAAGTATTATCCGCATTCTTAATCGCTTGAAGCCCAAGAAGATTATCATTGTCTCCAGTGCTCCGCAGATACGCTATCCCGACTATTATGGCATTGACATGGCCCGCCTTGAAGAGTTCTGTGCTTTCAGAGCTACAATGGAGTTGTTGAAAGAGCGGGGTCTTCACGAACTGATAGACACGACTTACAAGGCTTGCAAGGCGGAATTGCTGAAGCCGAAGGAGGAAATGCTTAATTGCGTGCGCGACTTATACAAGCCTTTTACGGTTGAGGAGATTAATGCCAAGATTGTCGAGATGCTTCGCCCTGACGAAGTCACTATACCCATAGAATTGGTGTTCCAGTCTATCGACGGTTTGCATGAGGCCATTCCCGACCATCACGGCGATTGGTATTTCACGGGAAAATTCCCGACTCCCGGCGGAACAAAGCTTTGCTTGCAAGCTTTTATCAATTATATTGAGAAAATTTATTTATATGAACAGAAATTCTGATATGAAATGAAGAACGTAACGTTACTTTTGGAAGACGGAAGCCAGTTCCATGGCCGCAGTTTCGGCTATGATGCCCCTGTTGCTGGTGAAGTGGTGTTCAATACGGCGATGATGGGCTATCCGGAGTCGTTGACCGACCCTTCTTATGCAGGTCAGCTAATGGTCTTAACCTATCCGCTGGTGGGTAACTATGGTGTTCCCCGTTTCTCGTTTGAGGAGAATGGTTTGCCCACATTCATGGAGAGCGACCGCATCTATGCCTCGGCTATTATCGTTGCCGACTACAGCGAGGACTACAGCCACTGGAATGCTTGCGAGAGTCTGGGCGACTGGTTGAAGCGTGAGCATGTGCCGGGCATAACGGGCATTGACACTCGCCAGCTGACAATGGTGTTGAGAGAGCATGGCGTCATGATGGGTAAAATCATATTCGACGACACCCCGGACGTAATTCCCGAAGCCCAGTATGAAGGAGTGAACTTCGTCGACAAGGTTTCTTGCAATGAGGTCATTCGCTACAACGAGGGAGCTGGAAAGAAAGTCGTTCTTGTCGATTGCGGTGTTAAAGCCAACATTATCAGATGTTTGTTAAATCGCGGTGTCGAGGTTATTCGAGTTCCGTGGAACTATGACTATACGTCAATGGACTTCGACGGGTTGTTCCTGGCCAACGGACCTGGCGACCCCGACATGTGTGAAGAAAGTGTCGCCATCCTTAAGCGGCAGATGCAGGCCTCTCGTAAGCCCATCTGTGGTATCTGCATGGGCAATCAGCTACTGGCAAAAGCCGGTGGCGCGAAGATTTACAAGCTGAAATATGGACATCGGTCGCACAACCAACCCGTCAGGGAAGTGGGTACCGACCATTGCTATGTGACCAGTCAAAACCACGGCTATGCCGTTGACGCCACCACGCTTGGACGTGAATGGAATGAGCTCTTTGTCAATATGAACGATGGTTCAAACGAGGGCATCTGTCATAAGACGAATCCTTGGTTCTCTTCGCAATTTCATCCCGAGGCTTGTAGCGGCCCAGTAGATACCGAGTTCATGTTTGACCGATTTGTTGAAAAGTTGTAAAGTAAATAAAAAGGTGAAAAGGTGAAAAATTGAAAAGTTGAAAATATGAAGTACGATAATATAAAGAAAGTGTTGCTCTTGGGTTCGGGAGCACTAAAGATAGGTGAAGCCGGCGAGTTCGACTATTCCGGTTCGCAGGCGTTGAAAGCATTGCGCGAAGAGGGAGTCGAGACGGTGTTGATTAACCCCAACATTGCCACGGTCCAGACTTCGGAAGGTGTGGCCGACCAGATTTATTTCTTGCCGGTGCAGCCCTTCTTTGTGGAGCGTGTCATTGAGAAAGAACGCCCCGACGGCATTTTGTTGGCTTTCGGCGGTCAGACGGCTCTGAATTGCGGAGTGGAACTTTATAAGACGGGTGTACTTGACAAGTATGGCGTCAAGGTGCTCGGCACTCCGGTTCAGGCTATTATAGACACCGAAGACCGCGACTTGTTTGTTCGCAGGCTCGACGAGATTCAGGTTAAAACCATCAAGAGCGAGGCTTGTGAAAACATCGAACAGGCCCGTGCCGCCGCTGCCGAATTGGGCTATCCGGTCATTCTCCGTGCAGCCTATGCGCTCGGCGGACTTGGCTCCGGCTTCTGCGACAACGAAGACGAGCTCAACCGACTGGCAGAGAAGGCCTTTTCCTTCTCCTCTCAAGTGTTGGTCGAGAAATCCCTGAAAGGCTGGAAAGAAATTGAATACGAGGTTGTCCGCGACCGTTACGACAACTGCATCACGGTTTGTAACATGGAAAACTTCGACCCGTTGGGCATTCATACGGGCGAGAGTATCGTCATCGCCCCGTCGCAGACCCTGACCAACAGCGAATACCACAAGCTTCGCGCACTCTCCATTAAAATCATCCGCCATATAGGCATTGTCGGCGAGTGCAATGTTCAGTATGCCTTCGACCCGCAGTCCGAGGACTATCGCGTCATCGAAGTCAATGCCCGCTTGTCGCGCTCGTCGGCCCTGGCATCAAAGGCGACGGGCTATCCGCTGGCCTTCGTGGCAGCCAAGCTCGGCATGGGCTATGGCCTGTTCGAACTGAAAAACTCGGTCACCAAGACAACAAGCGCCTTCTTTGAGCCTGCGCTCGACTATGTCGTGTGTAAGATACCGCGCTGGGACCTCTCCAAGTTCCGAGGCGTCGACAAAGAGCTGGGCTCGTCGATGAAGTCGGTCGGCGAAGTGATGGCCATCGGCCGCACCTTCGAAGAAGCCATACAGAAAGGCCTGCGCATGATAGGGCAGGGCATGCACGGCTTCGTCGAGAACAAAGAGCTTGAAATCAACGACATCGATGCCGCGCTGCGCGAGCCCACAGACAAGCGCATCTTCGTCATTTCCAAAGCCATGCATGCCGGCTACACCATCGACCAGATACACGATTTGACAAAAATAGACCGCTGGTTCCTCTATAAGCTGAAGCACATCATCGACATTGACGAGCGTTTGAAGCAGACGCCGTTTGCGTCGCTCGACCCCAGCCTGCTCCTTGAAGCCAAGGTGTATGGCGTTACCGACTTCCAGATTGCCCGTGCGACAGGCCTCGAGGAACAAGCCGGAAGCATGGCCAAGGCCGGCCTGATGGTGCGCGAGAGCCGCAAGCAGATGGGCATACTGCCCGTCGTCAAGCAAATCGACACGCTCGCGGCCGAATATCCCGCGCAGACCAATTACCTCTACGTCACCTATCAAGGAGCCACCCCCGAAGCCCCCGAAGCCCCCTCCACAGCCCCCTCCCTACCTCCCCCTGAAGGGGGAGGGGTCGCAACCGCACTGCCCGTCTGGTCTCCTCCCCCTTCAGGGGGAGGTAGGGAGGGGGCTTCGGGGGCTTCGCCTTCCGTCATTGTCCTCGGCTCCGGAGCCTATCGCATCGGTTCCTCCGTCGAGTTCGACTGGTGCGGCGTCCAGGCACTCGACACCATCCGCCGCGAGGGCTACCGCTCGGTCATGATAAACTACAATCCCGAGACCGTCTCCACAGACTACGACATGTGCGACCGCCTCTATTTCGACGAGCTCACCTTCGAACGCGTCATGGACATCATCGACGTCGAACAGCCCCATGGCGTGATAGTCTCCACCGGCGGACAAATCCCCAACAACCTTGCCATGCGGCTCGACCAGCAGCACGTCCCCATCCTCGGCACCTCGGCCAAGGACATCGACGGAGCCGAAGACCGCGCAAAGTTCTCCGCCATGCTCACGCGAAACCACATCAACCAACCCCAGTGGAGCGCCCTCACCTCCATGCACGACATCGACCAGTTCGTCGGCCGCGTCGGCTTCCCCGTCCTCGTCCGGCCCTCCTACGTCCTCAGCGGAGCCGCCATGAACGTCTGCTCCAACAAAGAAGAGCTGCAGCGATTCCTGCAACTCGCAGCCAACGTCAGCGAAGACCATCCCGTCGTCGTCTCCAAGTTCATCGAAAACGCCAAGGAGATAGAGATGGATGCCGTGGCCCGCAACGGCGAGATACTCGCCTACGCCATATCCGAGCACATCGAGTTCGCCGGCGTCCACTCCGGCGACGCCACCATACAGTTCCCGCCGCAGAAAATCTACGTCGAGACCGTGCGACGCATCAAGCGCGTCAGCCGGCAGATAGCCGCCGCACTCCACATCAACGGACCGTTCAACATCCAGTTCATGGCCCGCGAAAACGACATCCTCGTCATCGAGTGCAACCTGCGCGCCTCGCGCTCCTTCCCCTTCGTGTCGAAAGTGCTCAAGCTCAACCTCATCGACCTCGCCACCAAAGTCATGCTCGGCCTGCCCGTAGAGAAACCCGCAAAAAACCTCTTCGACCTCGACTACGTCGGCATCAAAGCCTCGCAGTTCTCCTTCAACCGACTGCAGAAGGCCGACCCCGTGCTCGGCGTCGACATGGCATCCACAGGCGAAGTAGGCTGCCTCGGCGACGACACCCACGCCGCCCTCCTCAAAGCCATGCTCTCCGTCGGCCACCGCATACCCCGCAAGACCGTCCTGCTCAGCACCGGCGGAGCCAAGCAGAAAGCCGAGATGCTCGACGCCGCCCGCAAGCTCGTCGAGCACGGCTACCAGCTCTACGCCACCGGCGGCACCTCCGACTACCTCACCCACAACGCCATAGCCAACACCCGCGTCTACTGGCCCTCCGACCACGACAGCCACCCCCAGGCCCTCCACCTCCTGCACCAGCGAAAAATCGACATGGTGGTCAACATCCCCAAGGACCTCACCCCGCGCGAGCTCACCAACGGCTACAAGATACGCCGCGCAGCCGTCGACCTCAACATCCCCCTCATCACCAACTCCCGCCTCGCCTCAGCCTTCATCAACGCCTTCTGCAGCGTCGACATCCACGACATCGACGTCAAAAGCTGGGCTGAATACTAATGAAAAAGTGTAAAATCGTGATTGAGCGAGCGAAGACCAAGCCCAGCTTGAAGACTTCCGAGCATGAACGATTTATGTAAAATCGTGATTGAGCGAGCGAAGGCCAAGCCCAGCTTGAAGACTTCCGAGCGTGAACGATTTATGTAAAGGTTGAAAAGGAAAAAAGATAAAAAATCTTTTTCAACCTTTCACCCTTTCACCCTTTCAACTTTTCACCCTTTCAACCTTTCAACATTTATAAACATGAACTACCAGTCCGACCCCCGAATCGTCCTCACCCTCGACGCAGGCGGAACCAACTTCGTCTTCTCCGCCCTGCAAGGCTATCGCCAAATCGTAAAGCCCATCCGGAAAGCCGCCGTGCCCGACGACGTCGGCCAATGCCTGAAACAGATAGAAGAAGGCTTCCTCGACGTCAGCCGCCACCTCGCAGCACCGCCCGTCGCCATCAGCTTCGCCTTCCCCGGACCCGCCGACTACGAGCACGGCGTCATCGGCGACCTGCCCAACCTCAAAGCCTTCCGCGGAGGCGTGCCCCTCGGGCCCTGGCTACGCCAGCGGTTCGGCATGCCCGTCTACATCAACAACGACGGCAACCTGTTCGCCTACGGCGAAGCCATCGCAGGCATCCTCCCCGAGGTCAACGCCGAGCTGCAGAAACGACAGCCGCACCGCCGCTACCGCCACCTCCTCGGCATCACCCTCGGTACCGGCTTCGGCGCAGGCGTCGTCGTCGACGGCCACCTGCTCACCGGCGACAACGGCTGCGGCGGCGACGTGTGGCTCATGCGCAACGCCCGCCATCCCCACCTCATCGCCGAAGAAAGCGTCAGCATACGCGCCGTCTGCCGCGTCTACCAAGAGAGGAGCGGCACCCGCGACACCACCCTCACCCCCCGCGACATCTGCGCCATAGCCGACGGCACACGCCCCGGCAACCCGCAGGCCGCACAAGAGAGCTTTCGACAGCTCGGCCAGGCCTGCGGCGAAGCCATAGCCACCGCTCTCGACATCGTCGACGGCATCGTCGTCATCGGTGGAGGACTGACCGGTGCCTCCCGCCACATCATGCCCGCCGTCATGAAAGCACTGCGCGGCAGCCTCGCCACCCTCGACGGCACCCGCCTCCCCATCCTCCAGTCCCACGTCTACAACTGGGACAACCCCGCCGAGCGGCAAGCCTTCCTCAGCGTCGGCACCCGACAGATAGCCGTTCCTGGAACAGCCCTCACCGCCCCCTACGCTGAGCAGAAAGCCCTCTGCGTAGCCACGTCGACGAGCGGAGCCAGCACCTCCATCATGCGCGGCGCCTACGCCTACGCCCTCAGCCAGCTCGACAGCCGTTAGCCCCCGTCAGCCCCCTAAACTAGGTCCCCCACGCAGATGTGCAACGCTTTTGCCCTTTCTGGGCGTTCATTACTGGCATAATCTACCCAGGGTGTTACCCTGGGCTGTTAGCTTGTTACCTCTTCAGGCCGTTTTTTACCGGACACCAATATTTTTGTAACTGTTGCGAAGTGAGGGAAGTAAAGGCAGCCTGTGTTCTGCTGCTCCTTTGGGACTTTTCTTGGTGTCAACAGCTATATTCTTGCCTAAAAAAGGGGGCGTGTCAAAAGTAACAGACACGACCTCTTTTTGTCTTAATACATCATCTTCCATTGTAATGGCGAATTTTCAGGCTGCGATTCTACAAATGCGATTATTCGGTTCAGGAATGGCTGAATGTGGTCTGTCAGGCTTGAATAGTGGTGATAACTGTGCGAAAACTCTCTCCATAAGCTCATTCTGGGCTTCTCGCATGAGTTTCCTCAGATTATGAGCCATGGCGAGTATGGCAAAGTCCATATAGACCTTGTCTTTCCCTTTGTGACTAAAACGTCTGTAATGCCAATCGAATTTGATTTGTCCGAAAACAGCCTCCGGCTCTATGGGTCTCCGGCTTCTGTGCCTCAGTCCTTCCTCCGATGTGAGCAGCTCCCTTGCCTTTCGCTTATGCTCGTTGAGGTTGAGATTCACCTCTATCGTCCTTTGTTCTGCCTTTGACTTGTAGCACTGTGACCTAAGCGGACATCCCGTACATCGCTGCGCCCGGTTCTTGTGCGAGTAGGATGCAAAGCCGTTCTCGGAGACATTCCTTGTCACTCCCGCCAGTGTCATGTGCTGGCCCATCGGGCACACATAGTAGTCCTCCTCCTTGTTGTAGTACAGGTTTTCCTGACGGAACGGATCATCACGGAACGGACGGTGCTGCTCCTTGTGGAACCAGTTGTACTTCACATAGGCTGCAATGTCATTCCGCATCATGAATTCATAGTTCTCCTCGCTGCCGTAGCCGGAATCTGCACAACAGGCCTTTGGCATGACACCTGTCAGTTCCCTGCCGTGCAGGAGGAAATCAGGAAGCGTCGTCGTATCCGTCGGGGTCCAGTACATCTGCATGTTCACTATATACAGGTTCTCCGTAGCTATCTGTACGTTATATCCGGGCTTCGTCTGGCCGTTGTTCATTGCGTCCTCCTTCATGTGTATGATTGTGGCATCCTTGTCCGTCTTGGAATAGCTGTTGCGGGGACCGAGCGTTTCGAGATGCTGCTCGTACTCCTCCAGTTTCTCCTGGTGTTTCTTCAGTTCCTTTGCCGCTTTCTCCTTTGCCCTGGCTGCCTGTTTCTCTTCCTTCGTCTCGCGGGGCTGCTGTCTGTTTCGTTCATTCAGTTCCTCTATCTTTCTGGCAAGAAGCCTGCTGTCTATGACATCGGGCATGGTGTCTGCATCAGGAGCGTTGTCCTGTGCTATGCCTTCATCTATCTGCGAGAGGATGTTCCTTATCTTCTCCTCAAGCTTT
>CACYRB010000070.1 GCA_902776685.1 uncultured Prevotellaceae bacterium | reverse complement strand
TGGGAAATATTTTGTGTCAAATGTTAAATTTTAACGATTTTTGGGTAAAAATTTAACGTCGAGAATCGCACGAAATGTTGCCGGTGGGACAGTTGCCCACAGGGAGGAAGATAGGCGATTCTGGCGAAACATTTTTAAAATATTGGTTGTCAAGTGTTTAACGCGGCACGCCGCGTCCCTACATGCTAATGGAGTGCCCTTTGATTTGCGAAAGGTATATGTTTCGGGGTGCGAAAGCTAAGCTTTCGGGTGGTGAAAGCTAAGCATTTGGGTCGCAAAAGACGGTCTTTTGGAAGGTGAAAGATATATGTTTCGGAAGTGAAGAGTGAAAAGTTATGAGTAAAAAGACCCCCAACCCCCTAATTTAGGGGGCCAAGGAGGGCTAAGATAAATGTTAAATCGATGACAGCGTTTTAACATTTCCAAAGGTGAGAGATATATGTTTCGGTCGTGCCGTTAAGGTTTTTTAATGGTTGTTTTTTCGACAGAAGGACACTTCTATAGTTCATAGTCCATAGTCCATAGTCCATAGTCCATAGTCCATAGTTCATAGTCCATAATTCATAGTTCATAGTGAATTGCTGGTCCACGAATATAACAGATAACACAAAAGAAAATCTTTCGTCATATTTGTGTTATTTGTGGACAAAATGATTAACGCGGCCTCGGCCGCGTTAATCTGTTTTTATGTTAATCTGTCTATCTGTTTTTATGTTAATCTGTCTAATTGTATTATATGTCTCTTTGTCTCTATGTCTAATATAATAATGTGGCTTTTAGTGGCTAAGACTAACTGGTATCGTGATGCTCTGGCGGAGCTTGTGCTTTTTGTCGCGGACGGTAAGACGGAGCGTGCCTGGCTTTGTGGCGCTTTGCACCGTCACGACAAGCTTGCCGTTAAAGAGCCGCATCTGCGGACGGGTGAACGGCTCGAGCGAGGTGGCGTCGCCGTTGCAGGCAGCGCGGAACGTTCCGGCTCCGCTGACTTCGAACGTGAGCTGGTCGTCGGCATGGGGGACGAGCGTGCCGTCGGCATCGACGAGCGAGACGGTGACATAGGCCAGGTCGTCGCCATCGGCTTGGAGACGGCTGCGGTCGGCCTCAAGCTTCAGGCGGGCGGGGCGGCCGGCAGTTTTCACAGTGCGTTCGTCAGCCATATTTCCGTCGGCATCGTAGGCCACGACGCGCAGCTCACCGGGCTCATAGACCACGTTGTTCCAACGCAGGCGATAGCGGTTGAGCAGTTCGTCGTTCACGCCCTTGGCATCGGGGTTGCAGACAAGCTGGTTGGCGGTTGTGTCTTTGCGCAGACGGCCCTGGCTCTTTCCGTTGACAAAGAGCTCGGCCTCGGGATAGTCGGTATAGACATAGACGGGTGTCAGCTCGCCCTCGCGTCCCGGCCATGTCCAGTGGGGCAGGATGTGGAGCGTGTGGTCACGCGTGTTCCACTGCGAGCGATAGAGCCAGTAGCGGTCTTTGGGCAGTCCGGCAAGGTCGCAGATGCCGAAATAGGATGAGCGCGAGGGCCAGTATTCGTCGTATGGGGTGGGCTCGCCAAGGTAGTCGAAGCCTGTCCAGACAAACTGTCCGATGGTCCACGGGCGGTCGTCCTGCATCAGGAAATCGTCGTCGGGCAGGTTGCTCCACGAGCAATACTCGGTGTCGTAGGACGAGCATTGTCCGTCGGGATGAGTGGTATTGTTGGAGACCACAACGGGAAACTTATAGACGCCTCGCGAGCTGACGGTCGAGGCGGTCTCGCTGCCGAGCAGGAAGCTGCACGGCAGCTGCGTGATGTTGCGGTCGTATTTGTGGACGCGGTAGTTGAAGCCTGGGATGTCCATCACCTGTGCAAAGCCCGACTTCAGGGCTTCGTCGGCGCGGTCCATGCCCTGCGTAACGGGACGCGACGGGTCGAGCCGGTGGCAGAGGTCTTGCAGGCGACGACTGATTTCAACACCCTCTTCGCTCCACTGCTCGGGAATCTCGTTGCCGATAGACCACATGACGATGCTGGGATGGTTGCGGTGGTTGCGGATGAGGTTCTCAATATCGCGCTCAGCCCATTCGTCGAAGAAACGGGCATAGCCGTTCTTGCACTTGGGGTAGCGCCACATGTCGAACGACTCGGCCATGACCATCATGCCCATCGAATCGCACACCTGCATCTGCATCGTGGATGGCATGTTGTGAGCCGTGCGAATGGCGTCGCAGCCCATGTCCTTCAGGATGCGTATCTGGCGGATGAGGGCCGACTTGTTGACAGCTGCACCGAGGGGACCAAGGTCGTGGTGCAGGCAGACGCCCTTGAACTTGCGCGGCTGACCGTTGAGGCAGAAACCGTGCTCTGCATCGAACGAAATGGTGCGAATGCCCAGCGGAAGGGTGAGAGATTGAGATGTCGAAATGTTGAACGGTTGAAAAGTTGAACGGTTCCCGTTGGCATCTTCCATTTGCAACACGAGGTTGTAGAGATAGGGCGACTCGGGTGACCATGTCTGCGGGTTCTTCACAGGTATGCGGAGTTCGCACGAGCCATCCTCTCCTACCCTGACAGGATCGATGCTTGCAACGGTAGCGCCGGCGGCATCTTTCACTATAGGACGGATGAAGGGAAGCGTTCTCGGCTGGGCTTCAATCTTGGCTACGACCACCGCCTCTTCGGCCGTCAAAGACTCGGTATAGACATGGACTTTCCAGTCGTCGAGGGTCAGCTCTTGAGTCAGACGAAGTGTTACGGGACGGTATAGTCCGCCGCCCGGATACCAGCGCGAACTCTCCTCAACGTTTTTCAGATGCACCTCTATCAGGTTCTCACCTATTTTAATATAAGGAGTGATATCTACGCGGAAGGCATTATAGCCGTAAGCCCAATAGCCTGCACGTTTTCCGTTTACGAAGACTGTCGGTTCGCTCATCGCACCGTCGAAGTGAAGCATGGCGTCCGACAGCTCGGCAATGTTCACCCGACAACGATAATGTCCCTCGCCTATCCAGGGCAAGGCACCCGAACGGCCCGACTTCTCTGTAGCCTCTTGCTCGCCGTTCTGCTCAATGGCCACGCGCTGCAAGTCCCATTTCTTGTCGAAAGGTCCGTCAATAGCCCAGTCGTGAGGTATGCAGACTTGCTCCCAGTGTTTTCCATCACGGGAAAATTCCCAATTCTTAAGGTTCGTCGTAGTTGTAATGGCATTTTGTGCCCGGACGACACACGCCACACAACACACAAACAACAATAGAAAATTCTTTTTCATAAATTTTTCAGCTTTTTATACTATCGATTGCAAAAATACGCCATTTCAATCATAAAAACAAGAAAAAACACTATCAGAAAGTTAAAAAACGTTATTTTGTCCGACCGTGTGCCCACACAGTTTTGTAAATAAGAAAAAACACGGAAAAAAATTTGCAGCATTGCAAAACTTACCTTACCTTTGCAGCGTTATCCTGAAAACAATCTTTTTACCTTAAGAAGAAGCTAATACCTATTGAAGATTGAAGCGGTTGCCTGAGAAGGCCGTCGCTTTTTTTTTTGTACACAATTTTGAAGATTAGGAAAAAAACACTAACTTTGCAGACAGACATGTAATTAATAATGAGTAATGAGTAATTGGAGCGATGCGCCAGCCCAATTATGCATTATGAATTATGCATTATGCATTACGAATTATGAATTATGAATTATGAATTATGAATTAAATAAAGTATGAAGACCATTGCTCCGTTCGCCAACCCGCTATATGTGATGACCAAGCCTGTAGGTAGTCTTTGCAACCTTCGTTGCAAATACTGCTACTATCTTGAGAAGTCCTATCTGTATAGCGACGAGCCTGCAACTGAACGCTTCGCAATGGACGACAAGACTCTGGAAAACTTCATCCGACAATATATCGAGGCGCAAACCATGCCACAGGTGCTTTTCACCTGGCACGGCGGTGAGCCGCTCATGCGCCCGATAAGTTTTTACAAGCGTGTCATTGAACTGCAACAGCGATATGCACGAGGACATCAGATAGACAACTGCATACAGACCAACGGCACGATGCTCACCGACGAATGGTGCGACTTTTTCCACAAGAACAACTGGCTTGTCGGCATCAGCATAGATGGCCCACAGGAGTTCCACGACGAATATCGGCGTGCACGAGGCAACCAGCCCTCATTCTACAAAGTGATGCGCGGAATAAACTTGCTTAAGAAGCACCATGTGGAATGGAACGCTATGGGGGTTGTCAACGACTTCAATGCCGACTATCCGCTCGAAGTATATCACTTCTACAAAGACATCGGCTGTCAGTTCATTCAGTTTGCCCCAATCATTGAGCGCATTCTGCACCACACCGACGGGCGTCACCTTGCCTCCGTGGCAGACAAGGAAGAGGGCGAGCTGGCCGAGTTCTCTGTCACACCTGAACAATATGCTGCTTTTGCCTGTTCGATTTTCGACGAATGGGTTCGCCATGACGTTGGAAAAATCTATATACAACTGTTCGACTCTACCCTCGCCCGATGGATTGGCCAACAACCCGGAGTGTGCGCGATGGCTGAAACCTGTGGGCACGCTGCCGTCATAGAACATAACGGCGACGTGTTTTCATGCGACCATTTCGTGTTTCCCGAGTATCTCTTGGGCAATATCAATCACAATAGCATCACCGCCATGATGTACAGCGACCGTCAACAAGCATTCGGACGTGCCAAGCGCAACCAGCTGCCAACCCAATGCAAGTCGTGTGAGTGGCTATTTGCCTGCAACGGCGGCTGTCCAAAGGATCGCTTCTGCCAGACTGCAGACGGAGAAGACGGTCTGAACTACCTTTGCGAAGGCTACCGACAATTCTTTTCTCATGTCGCCCCCTACATGGACTACATGAAAAACGAGTTGCTCCACCACCGCCCTCCCGCCAACGTTATGCTAATGCATAGTTCATAGTGCATAGTTGAAAAACTAAAAACTGAAAACTGAAAATTACTCATTACTAATTATTAATTATGAAACCCAAACAATTATTCTTATCGGCAACGGCAGCACTGCCTGCCATCGCCCCGGCACAAGAAACTACCGATCAACGCCCCAACATCATGCTCATTGTGGTCGACGACATGGGCTACTCCGACCTCGGTTGCTTTGGCGGCGAAATAGAGACGCCCAACATCGACGGCCTCGCATCAAACGGTGTGCGTTTCACACAGTTCTTCAACAGCGGACGCAGCTGTCCGTCACGCGCCTGTCTCCTCACCGGTCTTTATGCCCAGCAGGTAGGCATCACCGGCATGGGCCTCAGCCTGAACAAGCAGTGCGTCACCATTCCCGAAGTGTTGCGCGAGGCAGGCTATCACACCGCGATGAGCGGCAAGTGGCACCTCTCGCTCACGCAGGGCATCGGCAACACGGCCGACCAAATGGCGTGGCTCTCCCACCAGAACACGTTTAACGACCGACCATTTGCACCGAAAGACACCTACCCCTGCAACCGCGGATTCGAAGAACACTGGGGAACCATCTGGGGAGTAGTCAACCACTTCGACCCCTTCTCACTTGTCCACAACGAAGAAGCTATCTACACCGACGCCATTCCCGACGACTTCTACTCAACCGACTTCATCACCGAGAAAGCCATCGATATGCTCGACGACCTGTCACAGAAAGAGGAACCCTTCTTCATGTACGTATCCTACAACGCACCCCACTGGCCACTCCACGCCAAGCCCGACGACATCGCCAAGTATAAAGGCAAGTACGACGACGGATGGGATGTTCTCCGACAGCAACGCTACGAACGCATGGTTGACATGGGCATTGTCGACCCCGACGAGACACCACTGTCGAAAAACGAGTCGAACCGTCCGTGGGAAAACGAATCCAACAAAGCCATGATGGCTGCCAACATGGAAGTGCACGCAGCCATGATCGATTGTGTTGACCAAGGCATCGGACGAATCATCGACAAGCTGAAGGCCGACGGCGTCTACGACAACACCATCATCATCTTCACCAGCGACAACGGAGCGTCACCCGAGAACTACAACATTGGAGAGTTCGACCGTCACGACCGGACACGCAGCGGGCAGATGGTAACGCACAATGCACAGCAACCCGGCACCGAGCTCACCTACAACTACCTGGGCAGCGGATGGGCAGGAGCCGTCAACACCCCATTCCGCTATTGGAAAGCTGAGTCATTCCATGGCGGCACCGCCTCACCCACCATCATCCAGTGGCCGGCAGGCATGCAAGCCCAGAAAGGCAGCATCTCACGAGAACCGTGCCAGTTCATCGACCTCATGCCCACCTGCATCCAACTGGCAGAAACCACCTATCCCGCCACCTTTAGCGGCAACACCATCAAGCCACTCGTACCCGAAGGACGCAGTCTCGTCCCCCTGCTCGAAGGAAAGAAATGGCAAGACCAGCGCACCATGTTCTGGGAACACGAGAACGGACGAGCCGTGCGCGTGGGCGATTGGAAACTCACAGCCCTGCGCAATGGCGGTTGGCAACTCTTCAACATGAAGAACGACTACTCCGAAACCAACAACGTGGCTGCCGAATATCCCGAAAAAGTGAAAGAGCTTAAAAGCCTCTACAACAACTGGGCCCGTAGTGTCGGCCTCAGCGTACCAGCCGAAATCAGCGACACCGAGAAACAACTAGTCTTCTACTATCCTTTCGACGGAGACCTGCAAGACAAGTCAGCCGGCAACCACCCGCTCACCCCATCGGCCAACGGACACGGCTTTGCCGAAGGACAATACGGCGAGGCCCTCACCCTCAGCGGCAATGCACAATATCTCGACCTGAACGTCAACAACCTCGTCAATACCCAAAACACCCAATACACCATCTGTGCATGGGTCTATAACGAAGACACCACCCTACCCACTTCAGGACAAAGTCAGGACGGCTACTACTTCCGCGACCAAGTCATCATCGCCCAGAAAGACAATGCCGGCACTGGTCGCATCACACTCTACACACGCATCGAGAATCCGCAAATAGCCGGAGAGCCGCGCTTCTATTACGACAACTTCATCGGCGGAAACCACAACCGTTCCACCGACGGAGCCTTTAAACGCGGGCAGTGGCAGCACGTCGCCGTCGTATGCAACCCCGTCGACCGAAACATCACCTTCTATGTCGACGGAGAACGCGACTGCACCATAGCAGCCAGTAACTTCGAAGCCTGTACAGGCGGATTCCGCATCGGCGGACACAAAGCCAATAAAGACTATTGGCACGGGAAAATCGACGAGTTATATTTCTTCCGCGGACTGCTCTCCGCCGAAGAAATCAGACAGATACGCGACAACAAATATCTGCCCACAGGCATCAATATAATGCATAATGAAGAATGCATAATGCATAATGCACCCTCAGCCGTCTACGACCTGCAAGGCCGGAAAATTGAAATATTGAACGTTGAAAAGTTAAACAAACAAATGGGACAAAATCGTTCGACCTTTCAACCTTTCAACTTTTTAACTTTAAAACCGGGCATCTACATTGTACGCGGCAAAAAAACTGTGATTAAATAATAGTCATTGCCCAACACCGAGCCAAGCCGCACAGGCCTCGGCACATCGCTCACCGTCAATAGCAGCCGAGACGATTCCTCCGGCATAACCTGCACCTTCGCCACAGGGGAAAAGCCCCTGCAGGTCAACATGATTCAAGTTCTCACGATTGCGCAGAATGCGCACAGGACTTGACGTTCGCGTCTCCACACCTATCATCACGGCCTCATTAGTCAGGAAGCCGTGATGATGTTTACCGAAATACCTAAAGCCCTCCTGCAACCGTTTCACAATAGGCTGCGGCATCCAGAAATGAAGCGGCGAAGAGATGAGTCCTGGTGCATACGACGATCGAGGCAGGTCGTACGACAACCGGCCGTTCACAAAATCGGCCATGCGCTGCGCCGGAGCCGTTTGTTTCATGTTGCCCTGTTGCCAGCACATTTTTTCCAACTGCTCCTGAAAAGCCATTACGCAAAGCGGCTCTCGAGCATCGCCGCCAACATCTTCAGGGCGAAGCTCCACCACCATACCGCTGTTGCTCCACTGCGTACCACGATTGGCGGGCGACATACCGTTGACAACAATCTGCTCGTCCCCCGTTGCTGCGGGTATGACAAATCCACCCGGACACATGCAGAACGAATAGACTCCCCGACCATCGACCTGAGTGACCATGGAATATTCAGCAGCGGGCAGATAGCGACCACGTCCGCGAGGGTTGTGGTATTGAATCCGGTCAATCAGTTCTGCCGGATGCTCTAATCTGACACCCACCGCAATGCCCTTCGCCTCCATGCCAATATTCTCTGTTGCCAAGTAACGGTAGACATCACGGGCCGAATGACCTGTGGCCAATATAACTGGACCAAGAAAATTGGGCGTTGAGCGTTGAGCGTTAAGCATTTTCTCGGCTTCTATGCCAACGACCTTATCGCCTTCATGCAACAACCGCGTCATCTTGGTCTGGAAATGGACCTCGCCACCACAGTTAAGAATGGTGTTGCGCATGTTCTCTATCACGCGCGGTAGTTTGTCGGTCCCGATATGCGGGTGGGCATCTGCAAGAATGGACGTCGAAGCACCATGCTGACAAAACACGTTGAGGATTTTTCCTACAGATCCGCGTTTCTTCGACCGCGTGTAGAGTTTTCCATCAGAATAGGCTCCTGCCCCACCCTCACCAAAGCAGTAGTTGCTCTCATCGTCCACCTGCTGTGTCCTGGCTATCAGCGCCAAGTCTTTCTTACGTTCATGCACGTCTTTGCCACGTTCAACAACTACAGGACGAAGCCCGAGCTCTATCAGTCGCAACGCGGCGAACAACCCACCGGGCCCGGCACCGACAACCACAACCTGTGGCCGGTCGGACACGTCGCGATACTCTGTCCGCACAAACTCTTCCTCGGACGGTTTCTCATTGACAAACACGCGTACCGACAGATTCACCCAGATAGTGCGCTGACGGGCATCAATGCTACGCTTCAACACCCTGACAGCATTCACTTTCCGTTCGTCTATCCCCTTTTCACGTGCCACATATTCCTTTATTGACTGCTCCGTAAACGCTTGTTCAGGCAACAGCCGCAATTCATATTCATAAACCATAACGATATAATTGACAATTAGGATCGCGTATCGCAACAATTACTCATTATTCATTACTCATTATTCTTTGCTTTGCAAAGCGTACTAAAGAAACGATTACATTAGCGCAGTCAGAGAATACGGTTTGTCTTCCGGCTTTAGACCGCGACGGGTGTTGGGTTTTGGCCCCATGTCGAACTCAATGGTACAGCCTGCGGTGAGGTCCTCATGGGTAATATAGAGTTTTGTATAGGGTTTGCCGTTGAGCCTGACGCGATGCACATAGCGGTTGCTGTCGCTGACACGCGGTGCCTTTATCTCAATCTGCCGACCGTTTTCAAGGGTAACCTTCATGTAGGGAAGATAGGGCGCGCCGAAAACGTATTGGTCGCATCCGGGTGCTACGGGATAGAAGCCCATGGCACTAAAGACATACCAAGCCGACATTTGTCCGCAGTCATCGTTGCCACCGAGTCCACGTATCTCATTGCGATACATCTTGTTCATAATGGTACGCAGCCATTGCTGGCTCTTCCAAGGTGCACTGGTCCATGCGTAGAGGTAGGGGATGTGGTGACTGGGCTCATTGCCATGTACGTAGCCTCCGACAAGACAGTCGGCGGTAATGTCCTCGTTGTCTTTATAATATATCTCGGGCAAATCCATGACAAAGAGGGTGTCGAGCTTGTTGATGAACTTTTTATCGCCTCCCATGCAACGGATAAGTCCAACGGGGTCGTGGGGCACGTGGAACGAGAAGTTCCATGAGTTGCCTTCGATGAAACCCTCACCATAGGTCTGATAGGGATCGAGGTCTGGCTTAAACGTACCATTGCGATAGCGTGGGCAGGCGAAGCCTTTAGCGGTATCGAAGGTGTTGAGATAGTTGAGCGCCCGTGATGCAAACTGGCGGGCAACATCGGTGCGGCCAGTGAGGCGGGCGGCATTGAAGATGGTCCAATCGTCGTATGAATATTCGAGTGTATTAGATGCAGCCGTTGCGTCGCGGTCGAAGGGGGCATAGCCCAAGGTCTGGTAGTCGGCCATGGAGGGCAGGTAGCGGTTGTTGGCTGTGGCAAGCATGGCTGCGAAGGCTTGGTCAGTCCATTGCTGTTCGCCCAATTGGTCTTTCACGATGGCATCGGCGAGCACACTCACAGCATGGTAGCCAGTCATGCACCAGCCTTCGTTGCCCATAAGGCTCCATACGGGCAACATGCCTGTGATGTTTTGTTGTTGGTGACGAATCATAGACTTCACCATGTTTGCATTGCGACTGGGCTTGAACAGTCCGAGGAGGGGGTGCTCGGCCCGGTAGGTGTCCCAAATGGAAAAAACGGTATAGTTATCGAACGAGTCAGCATGGTGTATCTCGCCATCAACACCCCGATACTGTCGGTCTACGTCCATATAGATGGAGGGATTTATCATGGTATGATAAAGCGAAGTGTAGAGCATGGCCTTCTGGTCGTCGGTGCCTTCGCAGCTGACCATAGAGAGCTCTCGTTCCCACTGTAGGCGGGTTTGGGCGAGTACTTGATCGAACGTACGACCAGCCGTCTCGGCCTTGAGGTTTTTGCGGGCGCCCTCCTGACTGACGGCAGACAGAGCCACTTTGACGACAAGGGGTTGGTGGTCGGCAGGATTGAAATTGAACCAGGCGACGATGCTTCGTCCAGCAATGTCGGGGAAATTGTGGTGAAGGTCGAACTTTCGCCAGAATCCCATGTATTTCTCGCGTTTCATATCGCGGTAGCCATAGCTGAGAATGGGTTTCGAGAAGCTGATAGCAAAATAGGTATAGTTGGTGCGTGCCCAACCGTCGGTCATGCGGTAGCCGGTGATGAGGGTGTCGCTCTCGACACGCAGGGTAGACCACAGCACTTTGCCGTCGTAGTTATAGATGCCATGCAGCAGGTCGAGCACAAGCCGTTGGTCGGTACTTTCTTCGGGAAATGTGTAACGATGAACGCCCACTCGTGCTGTGGCCGTAAGTTCGGCTCGCACGCCATTGTCTTTCATGGTGACAGCATAATAGCCGGGCGAAGCCTGCTCAGTAGCGTGGTCGATACGCTGGCGGTAGCCGGCATCAGGGTTGTCGGCAGTTCCCGGGTTGAGCTGCAAGGGTCCTACCTGAGGCATCAGCAGCAGGTCGCCTAAATCGCTATGGCCTGTTCCACTGAGATGGGTGTGGCTAAAGCCGACGATGGTGGGGTCGCCATGCTGATAGCCTGAGCAGTAGTCGTACACCTTGCCTTGATAGCGGCCGTCCACGTTATGGGGGATGGTGTCGGTATCGGGCGACAGTTGCACTGCGCCGAAGGGTGCGCACGCCCCTGGGAAACAGTGTCCCATGCCCTCGGTTCCAATCATCGGATTGACATACTGAGCCACCTGCCCTAAGGCTGAGTGACATATAAAAAGCGACAAACTAAAGGTAAGATGTAAAATCGCGATAAATGATAGGTGATGTTTCATATTTAGCTTTTTAATATTCATCGTGAGGTTGTTTTTGGTGTGCGTTTGTTGCGATGATAGCTGCGATAGTGGTCGAGGGGTATCTCTACGTCGGGCTCTTGCAGCTCGGCATGGCGGGGCAGGCTGAAGGCAAGATACTTGATGCTGATGCCTCGCTGTATCCACATGTTCTCGTAGTAGGTTTGTATGGCGCGGGCTTCGTCGGCATCGGCGTCAGAGTTGGAGTAGAGGTTGTCGGTGCGGAAAAGCAGTGGGAGACGGTTATGGTGGATGAGGCAGGTGGTGTAGGTGAAGAGGAAGTTTGAGTCGGTCTTGAGATGAACGGTTCCGCCGTCGGTCAGGAACCGTCGATAGCGGTTGAGGAAATGGGTTGAGGTGAGTCGCTTACGGGGATTCTTCATTTGCGGGTCGCTGAAGGTGAGCCAGATGGCTTGCACTTCGTCGGCGGAGAAGAAATGGTCGATAATCTCGATGTTGGTCCGTAGGAATGCAACGTTGCCGAGACCTTCGCCGAGAGCCTCGCGGGCTCCGCTCCACATACGGGCTCCCTTGATGTCGACGCCGATGAAATTGACATCGGGGTGCAGGCGTGCCAAGCCTACGGTGTATTCTCCTTTTCCGCAACCGAGCTCGAGCACAATGGGGTTGTTGTTGTGGAAATACTGCTCGTGCCAGCGACCTCGCATGGGAAACGGCTCGTCGCATGGGGCGGTAATCGTTTCTTTAGTACGCTTTGCTAGCAAAGAATATGGATACTGGAACACGTTTTCAAAGCGTTCCATATCTGCGAATTTTTCTAATTTTCCTTTTGACATGTTTACTGGATTAAGGATGAGGGATGAATGCGTTGACTGCCTCAACAACGGCGGCGACCTGACGGTCTGAGAGTGCCGGATTGCACGGCAGACTGAGAATCTGTCGGTGGATGCGCTCGGTTATGGGTAGCAGGATGCCCTTTCCGAGTCGTTGATAGCACGGCTGACGATGGGGCGGAACGGGATAATGGATATCGGTTTCTATGCCGGCCCTGAGCAGATGGGCTTTCAGCTGGTCGCGTAAGGGGCTAAGCACGGGAAAGAGATGGTAGACGCTGTCTGATTTACGATTTGACGATTTACAATTTACAATCGTGATTTGCGGATGTCTGATGTTTTGCGCATAGTAGCGGGCAATGTCACACCGACGCTGGTTCCATTGGTCGAGAAATGGAAGCTTGGCCAGGAGCACGGCTGCCTGTAACTCATCGATTCGACTGTTGCGCCCTTCATAGCTAAAATGATAGCGGCGGTCGCTGCCGTAGTTGCCAAGGGCTGCAACGACGGCGGCAAGCTCGGGGTCGTTGGTGGTGACGGCACCGGCATCGCCCAAGGCACCGAGATTCTTTGTCGGGTAGAAGCTATGGGCGGCGGCATGTCCGAGGCTTCCCGTGCGGCGTGTCTTGAATGTGCAGCCATGTGCCTGGGCGTTGTCTTCGATGAGCAGCAGGTTGTGGCGTGTCACGATACGGCCGATTTCTTCGGTATAGGCACAACGTCCATAGAGATGAACAATCATAATGGCACGCGTTCGTGGCGTGACGGCGTCCTCGATAAGCCTGTCGTCTATTTGGAGGGTGTTGATATCAGGTTCCACGAGTACTGGAATTAATCCGTTTTCGGTTATCGAGAGGATAGTGGCAATATAGGTATTGGCAGGGACAATGACTTCATCGCCAGCGTGAAGCCTGCCCATTTCCTTATAGGCTCGAAGGATCAGGGTGAGTGCATCGAGCCCGTTACCGCAACCTACGCAATGGCGTGTGCCAATGTATTCGGCATAAGCCTGCTCGAAACGTTGTGTATATGAGCCTTTCAAATACCAGCCACTCTGTACAACGTCTTTAACGACATCTCCGAGGTTAAGACCTGGCAGGCTGTTGATGGCTTTCAAATCTAAGAATCGAATCATGTTGAGTCACTTTTCACTTCTTAATCTCTCGCAGAAAGCGCAGAAATAACAGAAATTACCAATTTCACTTTTCAACTTTTCACTTATCACTTCTTAACGCGGCACGCCGCGTCCCTACATGCTAATGGCGTTAATTATTCATTACTCATTATTCATTATTCATTAGCGAAGCGAAGCGCAGCGCCTGCATTCCATTCATAACAATCATAGCAAACTGTGCGGGCTCCGAATCCTTCTTTCTGAAAGGCAAGGCGAGGATTGAATTGTCCGTCGCTGGTAAGACTGGTACCAAAATCGAAGCAAGGTTTGTCGGGATAAACCTTGGCGAGCAAGTATTCAAACAACTTGTCGAGTGCACCGACTGCTTTTCCTTCGCTATTAGCTGCTATATATTGCGTGTGGGCAACCTGAGACGACTCATATATAAGAGCCCCGCCCACGGGATGGTCGGCGACAAAAGCCATGAAAAGCTTGATGTTTGAAGGAAAACGATTCATCAGAAT
>CACYRB010000069.1 GCA_902776685.1 uncultured Prevotellaceae bacterium | reverse complement strand
AACATATCAGTTCCACGTCTTTTCTGTTTATAAACATTATTGTGTAAAAATATCATTACAAACACGGTGTGTTTAGGGACTGGCCGCCAAAAACTTTTTTAACAATAAGATGAATTACAACAAACACATGAGACTGCTATCTGGCCGCATGATGCTTGCTGCCTTTGTATGTTCCTATCCGTGCACGCCCGAGCCGTCCAGCAGGGCTATGTTGAGCTGTCAGGAGAAACGATGACTTTCAAGTACGGCGAACCCCCATAGGAAGAAAGAACGTCGATTATTATGATACTGACAATACATCACCACAACATTATTCAATTAACCATGGTTGGAATGATTGTCGTAGTACGCTAACAACAGTTATTTTCGATTCTTCATATGCTAATGCCCGGCCGCGTTCTTGTGCAAATTGGTTTTATTTTTGCCAAAAATTGACTACAATTGAAGGTATTGAAAACCTAAACACCAGCAATGTTACAAGTATGGCAAGTATGTTCAATGAATGCAGAAGTCTGACTAGCCTTGACTTGAGTCACTTCGATACCTCGAAAGTTGTCTCTATGACCTCTATGTTTAAGAGTTGCAGCTCACTGACCAGTCTCACTTTCGGGAAAAAATTTAGTACAGATAACGTTAATTCTAATTCTTGCAACAACATGTTTTATGACACGGATAAACTCCGCTATATAGATTTTTATGCCAGCGATGACACCGATGCCATAACTTCTGCAAAATATTTAAGTATGTTCGCGAGAACTCCTGTCACAGCAGTCATCTACTTACCTCACGGCAGCAAGGAAGTGACTAACAGGCAGAACGTGGTATATTCTTTTGGCGGCAATCAGAATGACCTGCGGTGCCCGAAATACTATTCCGAGGATAAAGTGGACATTGAACTTCCCCGCAATTTCAAAACTCAAGCGGCTGAGTACAAGCGCACGATGAGCAATTCCTATGGTTCGGTTGTCTTGCCATACGCATTCACCACAAACAGCAATATTCAAGCCTACACGCTTAATGCAGAATATACGGGGATGATGTATTTCAAGGACGCCAAAACAGTTGCTGCTCATACACCCTTCGCTTTTAAGAAACTGGCAAGTGGCACAGAGGCTATCTTTACCATGACCAACAACAACTTCGGCATCACTGTGTATGCTACGCGCAGCACCAACGCCGCCGAGGACACCAGAACGGGAGCGAAGGGAAGTCCCTATACGGCAGGCACGAACCTGAGCGGTTGGATGGCAAAGGGCTACTATGTCACAGAGACAGTCAACGACTACTCCGACGCATACTACATTGCCAACGAGAAGTTCTACAAGGCCGACGGTGGCGAAGGCAACATACCCGAGGCCAAGCACGGATTCTTCGACGACGAGGACGACGACATGGACATGAACTTCCATGTAGATGTATGGCAATAGTAACCCAAACAGGGTGAAGAGTTACCCTGGATTATTTTATACTTAAATTTGAGCATCTGCCGCTGTCGTGATGACAGTGGCAGTTTTTTGTTTATAAATATTTGTCTGACGAATGTCAAGGTTTCGCCGAATTTTAGTAATTTTGCGCAGACATGAAGAAAATAGGTATATTGAGTGATACGCATGGCTATCTGGACGAAAAGGTTTTCCACTATTTTGAGCCTTGCGACGAGATATGGCATGCGGGCGACATCGGGTCGATGGAGGTTGCCGAGCGGCTGGCTGCATTTCGGCCGTTGCGGGCTGTCTATGGAAACATCGACGGGCAGGAACTGCGCCGTTGTTACCCGGAGGTGCTGCGCTGGCGGTGCGAGGATGTGGAGGTGCTGATGAAGCACATTGGCGGTTATCCCGGTCGTTATGATGCTTCGGTGAAGCCGTTGCTGTTGAATGAACCGCCGCAACTGTTCGTTGCTGGGCACTCGCACATCCTGAAGGTGAAGTTTGACAGGTCGCTGAACATGCTGCATATCAACCCCGGGGCTGCAGGGCTGAGTGGCTGGCAGGTTGAACGCACATTGGTTGTCTTGACGATTGACGGGAAGAGAATGACGGATTGCTCGGTGATTAGTCTTGCTTAATCCGTAGATGCGTTATCAGTTTTTTTGCTTTTTGCTTGTTGTATTTTTTCTTTAATCGCCGATACTTTCTCTGCGGCATGTTGGCGGGCGGAGATAATCTGGTAGCGATAGACAAGGCAGGCCATGAAGAAATAGGCGAGCACTTGTAGCCAAAGGGCTTGATACTCTTGCTGAACATCGGCAAGCGTGGCTCCCATGGAGTTGATGCGTACGAAGGCTCGTACACCGAATGTTGAGGGGAAGAGCCATGCTACGGCTTTCCATGGGCCGGGCATGGCGCTCTCGGGCCACGACACGCCGGAGAGGAACAGCAGTGGTATGGAGGTGAAGACGACGAGCAGGATGACGTTTTCGCGATAGCGCACCACGCAAGACAGCATGAGCCCGAAGAAGATGCACGAGAGCAGATAGGGTATCATGACGGCAAGAAGTGCATCGGGACGGGGTAGGGCGGTGAAGTGGAACATGCGGGGCACGACAAGGGTGAGGTATGCGGCAAGCACGGCATAAATCATGAAATAGCATAGTGCCTTTCCTAATACGATTCGGAAGATGCCGTGGTATTGTCGTGACATGGGTACGAGGTCTTGATAGCGGTTGCTCTCGCGGGCGGTACCGGCTGCCAGGCCTATGCCCAGGAGCAGTGTCTGCTGGATGATGAGGATGAGCACGGCGGGAATGACAAACGAACCGTAGCCGGCAGTGGGGTTGAACAGGGCCACTTCGTCGTAAGCCAGCGGTTGGGCGTGTATCTGGTCCTCGCGTGCGGTGACGTTGCCGGCAAGGTTTATCTGTATCTTTGAGTTGATGTCGGACGAGACTGCCACTGCCGTCTGATAGATGGCTTTGTAGTAGAGCATCAGACTCATGTCGCTATATACGCTGACGACAGATTGCTCCATGCGGTTGACTCTTGTTTCAAAGTCGGAGGGGATGTAGACAATGCCGCGTGCTGCCTGTTTGCCGACCTGTTGTCGGGCCTCGTCGAGACTGGTACAGTGGCCCACAATCTGAACGCCAGGGGCAGCATCGTATTGACGCAGGAACTGTCGGCTGAGGTGGCTGCGCGAGTTGTCGACAACTACGACGGGCACTTCGTGAACGGTTTCGTTATTGTAAATCCATGAATAAAGCAAAGGATAGAGTATGGGGACGAGGACGAAAAAGATGAACACACCCTCGTCGGTGACGGTGGAGCGCATTTCCTTTGCCCAGATATAGCACATATCTTTCAGGCCTTGGACAATCTTTTGTATGAGCGTCTCTTTCATTTACGATTTGACGATTTACGATTTACAATTTATTTTTTAATTTTTTACCTTTTTACCTTTTCTATGGTATGTAAACAAATTCAAGCATGGCTCGGCGGATGTTTCTCAAGACGAAGAGGGGCAGCACGATGAAGGCTGTCAGAGCCAACAGGTGGGGCCAGGCCTCGGAAAGCGGGTATCCGTTGAGGATGCATGTTTGGTAAATCATGAAATAATGTCGGAGGGGGAACAACCACGACAAGGCTTCTATGGGCCCATCCATGGCTGCTACGGGGAAGGCCGATCCTGCCACAGAGAAACTGAGGACCGCCCATAGCGAGCACACACTCATCGACATGCGTAGCGACGGCATGAGCCCGAAGGCAAAAACGCCGAAGGCTTGTGCAGCCATGACCGACAATACTGCCAGAACGATGATGGGTGCGAGTCCTCCCGGGTGTGGGAATCTCAGATGACCGAAAACATACCACATGAAGAGCAGCATCATGCTGAAGAACACAAGGAACTGAGGCAGCAACTTTCCTAAGACTGCGACGTGGATGTTGCCTTGTGCCATGGCAAGCCATTCCTTGGCGCGATTGAATTTTAATTCCGTTCCAATGGAATAGGCAGTGATGAGAAAGATGAAGAGCATCAGGCATCCCGGGATGAACAGCGTGCTGAGATAGACGTTGTAGTTAATTAACGGGTTGCCAATGGGGTGAAGGTCGATGGTCGTGGGTTGCAGGAAGAAGCGAATCTGCTCGGCAGAGAATCCTTTTGCGGAGAGGGTGGCTTGTCCGACGGCTGCCGAGGCAAGTGTGGAAACGGTTTTCAGGTCGCGGAAAAGCAATGCTCCAGCTGCCAGCATGGTGTTGGTATAGTAGAAGGAAATCTTGGGTTGACGAGACGAGAGTAGTGCGTCGGTGGTGCCTTCGGGAATATAGAGAAACGCATAGATTTCACCTCGTTGAATGGCATTCCGCGCTTCGGCAACATTGGGGAAGTGTCCGACAACGCGTGATGTTTGGAATGCATCGAGACGTCTGACAATAGAGCGCGTCATGGCCGAATTGTCGTTATCGACAATACCGACGGGCATCTCTAATGGTTGCCCCTCGTTCATCATCGACGTGAAGAAGAACATGACAAGTAGTGGAAATACTATCATACAAAAGAAGTAGATAGGGTTTTTCGTGAGTATTCCACACTCGCGCAGGGCTATGCGTAACATGCTAATCACTGATGGTCATCTTTTTAAAATCAATGACATTCCTGGTCGCAGTCCTTCGAGCTTTGTCAGCGGTCGGGCTTTCACCTCAAATGTTTTTTTGTCGTATTCGCCAGTGCTCTTGGTGGCTTTCCATACGGCATACGAACCTTCGTCCTTGATGTGAAAGACCTTCATTTCTATGTCTTTGTTGAAAGCGGGGACAAAAACGCTGATGGTGCTGCCTATCTTGAGTCCGTTCAGATGGTCTTCGCGAACGTTGAAGGTTCCCCACATGTCGTCCATGACCGAGATGCTGATGATGGGCGAGCCCGTACCGACCAGCTCTCCCACCTTGGGATAGATGTTGCTGACCTCGCCGTTGGTCTGAGCCACTTGCACCGTTTCGTGCAAATAGCTGTTCACCTCTTGCACGGCACCTTGGGCACGTGCCACCTGAGCGGCAGCCGCTTTCTTCTCTTCTCTCCGGGCACCATTGACAGCCATGTCGTATTGACTCTTTGCAGCCCGCTCCTGTGCTTCAAGAGCCTTGTAGTTGGCCAGGGCCTCATCGCGCTTCTGGGCGGTCATCACACCTTCGTCGAACAGCCGTTGAACACGTTCGTAGCTTTTCTTTGCAATTTCCACTCCGGCCTTGGCTTGTTGCCAAAGTTGGTAGGCACCGGAAATCTGTTCCTGACGAGCTCCGGCCTGTGCCATCTCGCTCATGGCAGCAGCTGCATCCTCAGCACTTTGTGCCTGTGCACGCTTGGCCATCACCTCTGGGGCATCGAGAATGGCGAGCGTGTCGCCTGCACGCACATAGTCGCCTTCTTTCACTCGCAACTCGAGAATGCGGCCGGGCACTTTGCTCGACACACGATATTCGGTGACTTCCATTTCTCCCTGTATGACGTCGGGTTCACGGTCGAAGATAAAGAATCCGATAATGGCGACGATGACGATGACCGTAGAGAAACCGAGAACGGCCAATAGGATATTGTTGTGTTGTTTTTTTGCGCTACTCATTCTTTAAAATCTTATTTAGTTCTTCATTCTTCATTATATAGCGTGCCAAGAGCTTTCTTGAGATTCACCTGTGCGAGTCTCAATTCTATTTCGGCATCAATACGTTGCGTCTGTGCCAGTTGCCACGCCGTTTGTGCGGCCATGACGTCGGTCGATTCCATGACACCTTCGCGGAAACCTACGTTTGCACACCTCAGGTTTTCTTCTGCGCTCAGGATGTTCTTCTGTGCCATAGCCAACTTTTTCTCGGCTTCGTTCAGTTTGAACTGGCATTGGCTGACCTGTAGTTCTATTTTCTCGCGTGCGTCGGTCAGTTCCATCATAGCGATGCTCGTTGCCGTCTGCGATGCTTTCACTTTATAGGAGCCTTCAAACCAGTTCCAGACAGGCACTTGTACCAGTACGCCGACGTTCCAGACGCCCGAGAAACGGCGCTCGAATCCATTGAATACATTGGGGTTTGAAATCAGGTAACCGCCTGTAAGAGCCACGTGCGGCATGTATTCAGCGCGTATGAGTTTGGTGGTTTGGCGACTGATGTCGATAGCATTCTCAAGCATACGTATCTCAGGCCTGACAGCAGCCTCCCCCGACCTGCACCCTGCCCTCACAGGGAGGGGGGAGTTGGATGAGGGATGAGGGATGAGGGATGAGGGATTGATACTTTCATCCTTCATCTTTAATCCTTCATCTTGAGGGGAGGGGGTGGGGGAGGCTGTACTTTCTTCATCGGCCAGCGTGAACGACTCGTTCAGGGGAAGACCACAAAGCTGGCATAAAAGCATTCGTGAGAGTGAAAGACCGTTTTCTGCTTGCGTGAGTTGCATCTCGGCCTCGTTTACTTTCACATCGACCTTCAGCCCATCGGCCCGGGTGGCCACACCTTCGTCAATCATCTTGTGAACATCGTCGTCAAGCTTCTTCACCAGTTCCAGATAGCTCTCGGCCAGTCGGTGCTTTTGTCTTAACGAAACCACAAGCCAATAGGTGTGGTCGATGTCGTAGATAGTTTCCTGCGTTTTCAGGTCGATGTTGTTCCTTACCAGCTGCTCGTTGATGTCGGCAATGCGGTTGGCTGCCGTGATGGCTCCGCCCATATAGATTGGTTGGCGAAGCGTGATGGCACCTGCCCACATGTTGCGCGAGTCGGTACGAAACGCGTCGCGGATGGTTCCGCCTATCTGGTCGCCTTTCTCGGCCAGGGGAGCCGTTATGTTTTGAAACACGACTCCCATTTGCTGAGCAGCCTCTGGCGAGACAATGCCCCTACCAACCAAGTCGGTGACAAGTGTGTTCAGACTATTGCCGATGCCCCCCACGGCATTTGTGCCGAGGTTGCTCAGTGCGCCTTTTTGCCCGTTGTTGAGGATAGACACCTCACGGTTGAAATATTCGTAGCCCAGCACCGCATCGACCTTTGGCAGGAATTTTGTTCGTGTTGCCTTTCTGGTGTTTACGGCAACATCTTGCTTCAGGATGGTCGATTTCAACTGCTTGTTTTCCGCGAGAGCCATAGCGCGAACGCTATCGAGCGTCAACACTCGCTGAGCCTGCATTGCTAATGGAAACGCTAACGTTAACGCGAATGATAATAGACTATGTTGTTTTGAATCTTTCATTTATTTAAATACAAAGCTTTTAGAACCTATCATCTGCCCGTCGGCAAAAATGCTCACCTGATAGGTGCCGCCGACCAAAGCCTGCGATACATTCCAGACAACCGTGACGGGCGTTTCCTGTCCACCATATTCAACATCTTTCTTTGCCGTGCATTGCAATGTGCGATTCTCATAGTTGAACGATCCGCCGTTGCCCAGCGTGCCGCCGGTGGGTGACGTGATGCGCACGTAGCATGTCTTTATGCCGCTATGTGCCGTCACGTTTTTCGCTATGGTGAAGCCCACCTGAATCAGCTTACACTTGTCCATCTTGTCGGTAGCCTTCCCGCGCTTGTTCTTCGGTGTCATGCTGATGCCCGTGGCATCGAGTTGTGCGGCAATGGCCACCTTCTCCGACAGTGAAGCCTTCTCGGTGTTCAAACCCTCAATCTGCTTCGCGGCCTCTTCATATTGTCCTTTAATCTGCGTGTTTTCGGCCACAAGGTTCTGGTTCAGGCGATTCAGCGAGTCAATCTCAAGCACGTAGCTCCGAATGACGGCACGACACGTGGCCAGTTCCTTCTTCAGTCGGGTAATCTCGCGCGCATCGTTTGCCTTCGTTTGTTTCAACTCGGCCAACAACCGTTGCGTCTTCTCCTGCTCGGCCGTCAGCTGAGCCACGATAGAGTCGTTCGAGATGCGCGTCTTCATCTCACTATACTGGTCGGCAAACTGTCGGTATTCGTTTTCCATCTCCTGCTTGTCCAGCTCGGCCAGTTCCTGCATGGCCTTGTTCTCTTTTTTCTGCTTGTCGAGGTCGGAGTAGAGCCAGGCAATGCCGCCCGTGAGGGCTGCTATGACAACAGCCAATAGTCCGGTGATAACCTTTTTGTTCATACCTTTGTCATTAAAAGAAAACATGTCAATACGACATTCTGTCGAAAACATGTTATTTTGTTAATATGTCTTTTCTAAAACCAACGGCAAAATTAACGCTTTTCGTTGAAAATACGTGCAAAAGCAGCTTGCAAAATCATTAATACATTTTAATTTTAAGATTTTTACCGAAAAACAGAACAATCCTTAACCACTTTTCACATCAACGGTCAAATGTAAACCATAGGTTTACCTATCATAAACGATAGGTTTATTCATCGTAAACGATAGGTTTATTTTCCTCAATGCTCAATGGCAGAGGATTTTTTTGATGGAAGTTTGCTCGTTCACTAAAAAAGTTTTCAGTTAAATTTTGTTTTATTTAATTTTTACATTATCTTTGCAAATTGTAAAAGCCTAAATGAAATAGCATGAACAAGAATAGCTTTTGGTATCGTGCTTACGACCTTTATGTTGACGGTTTCCGACAGATGACCCTGGGGAAGACACTCTGGACGGTCATCGTGGTGAAGCTGCTTATTATTTTTGCCATACTCAAGGTATTTTTCTTTCCCAATTTCCTAAAACAACATGCTGGGAGCGACGGTGAAGCCGAGTTCGTTTCGGAAGAACTGGTGAACAGGGTTAAATGAACATAAAACTATAATCTTTATACATTTATATTATGATGAACAATCTATTTCTTGACATCACGGCCAGTGCGGTTGACTGGGCACGGGCGCAATTTGCGCTGACTGCCATCTATCACTGGCTGTTTGTTCCCCTGACACTGGGATTGGCCGTTGTCATGGGTATTGCCGAGACGTGCTATTACCGAACGGGAAAGCCTTTCTGGAAACGCACCGCCAAGTTCTGGCAGCGACTTTTTGGAATTAACTTTGCAATGGGAGTGGCTACCGGCATCATTCTCGAATTTGAGTTCGGCACCAACTGGTCGAACTATTCATGGCTTGTAGGCGACATCTTTGGTGCCCCGCTTGCCATTGAGGGCATTGTGGCATTCTTCATGGAGTCTACTTTCGTGGCAGTCATGTTCTTTGGTTGGAAGAAGGTCAGCAAGGGATTCCACCTGGCATCGACATGGCTCACGGGTCTCGGAGCCACGATTTCGGCTTGGTGGATTCTTGTGGCTAATGCATGGATGCAAAGTCCTGTAGGGTGTGAGTTTAATCCCGACACCATGCGTAACGAAATGGTGTCGTTCTTCGACGTGGCTCTTTCGCCTTTTGCCGTAGGTAAGTTCTTCCACACGGTTACGTCGGCGTGGATTATCGGCGCCGTCTTTACGGTAGCCGTTTCGTGTTGGTATCTGATGAAGAAACGCGAAGAAAAGATGGCCGTCGAGAGTATCAAGATTGGTGCCGCCCTGGGACTTGTCGCTTCGTTGTTGGCAGGTGGAACCGGCCACATCTCGGGCGAGCAGGTCGCCAAGTCGCAACCCATGAAGCTGGCCGCAATGGAAGCTCTTTATAATGGTGGAGTAGACCAAAGCCTGACGGCGGTGGCATGGGTGAACCCATTTGCCCAACCCGATTATAAGAATAGTGAAGAACCACCCTTGCGAATAGCTATGCCTTATGCGTTGTCGTTCATGGCTACGCGCGACATTCATGGCTATGTGCCGGGCGTAAACGACCTGATAAACGGCTTCACACGTCCCGACGGAACAAAAGAACCGTCGTATGCCGAGAAGATAGAACATGGGAAGAAGGCGATACAGGCACTTGCCGACTACCGGCAAGCCAAAAAGGACGGTACCGCCGACTCTACGCTTAACGCGCTTCGCACAACGCTCAAGGCCGAAATGCCTTACTTCGGTTACGGGTATATCAAGAATGTTGACGAACTGGTACCTCCCATTAACATCTGTTTCTGGGCGTTCCGCGTGATGGTCGGCATGGGTTGTCTGTTTATTCTTTTCTTCGCAGCCGTACTCTTTGCCGTCTATAGAAAGAAGATTTGCAATCTGAAACGCTGGCACTACATTGTGGCTATTGCCCTCGTGCCGCTGGCGTATATTGCCAGTGAGAGCGGTTGGCTCGTAGCCGAGTTCGGTCGTCAGCCCTGGACCATTCAGGATATGTTGCCGGTAGGTGCTGCGGTTTCCGACATCTCGGCGGGAAGCGTGGCTCTGACGTTCTTCATCTTCCTCGCCCTTTTCACCACTATGCTTGCCGTTGAAATCAACATCATGCTAAAGCAAATCAAGAAAGGTCCCGAGGCAGAGGCTTGAGAGTTTGAATAAAGTAATCCGAAAAAATATAGAATTATGACATACGAATTTTTGCAACAATACTGGTGGTTCCTTGTTTCATTGTTAGGAGCCCTGTTGGTGTTTCTCATGTTCGTTCAAGGAGCCAACTCGATGTTGTTCAGTCTTGGACGTGGCGAAGAGGAACGACGCATGCTTGTCAACTCGACTGGCAGAAAGTGGGAAATCACGTTTACGACGCTTGTCACTTTTGGAGGGGCATTCTTCGCCTCTTTCCCCTTGTTCTATAGTACAAGCTTTGGTGGAGCCTACTGGTTGTGGATGGCTATACTCTTCTCGTTCGTTTTGCAAGCCGTCAGTTACGAGTTTCAAAACAAATTAGGCAATCTGTTGGGCACAAAGACCTTCCAATGGCTTCTTGTGGTGAATGGAATCGTCGGGCCGTTGTTGCTCGGCGGTGCCGTTGCTACGTTCTTCAATGGCTCAAACTTTATCGTTGAGAAAATGAACATGACCGACCAGCTTCAACCGGTCATCAGCCATTGGGCAAATGCCTCACACGGACTCGATGCCCTGCTCGACCCTTGGAATCTCATCTTCGGTTTTGCCGTGTTCTTCCTTGCACGCATCTTGGGTATTCTCTATATTATGAATAATGTGAACGACGAGAACATTCGCTCGCGTGGGAGTGTGAGATTGGTGGGAGCAACCATTGTTTTCCTCGTTCTCTTCCTGTCATTCCTTGTTCGCACATTGCTCAAAGACGGCTTTGCATTCGACCCGGCAACAGGGGCAATCGTCATGGAACCTATGAAATACTGGCACAATCTGATAGATATGTGGTATGTAACCATCGTTCTGCTTATTGGTGTTGTGCTTGTGCTTTACGGCATTGGTAAGACGGTAGTCTCGAAAACTTATGTCGGTGGAATTTGGCCGGTAGGCATCGGTGTCGTGCTTGTCGTGTTGTGCTTGTTGCTTTGTGCGGGATGGAACAATACGGCCTATTACCCATCGAACGCCGATTTGCAGTCGTCGCTCACCATTGCGAACTCTTGTTCCAGTGAGTTCACCTTGCGCACCATGTTCTACGTCTCGCTGCTCATTCCTTTTGTGCTTGCTTATATTGCCTATGCATGGCGTAAGCTTGATAGTCGGAAAATAGATAAGGAAGAAATTGCGACAGATGAGGAGGCTTATTGAGTGAATCGTGAAATATAAAAAGTGATAGGTTTTCTGCTTTTGCGAGAACCTATCACTCTTTTTTTCTGAAAATTCTACTTAGCTAATGAGATTCTTCTTCTTTTTCCTCATTTGTAATTTCTCTTTTTACAATATGTCTTGGCGCAACATTTCGACGTAGTCGCTGATGCGCGTCATTTCATCTGGAATTTGAATGTGTTGCGGACATTCGGGCAGACAATGGCCGCATCCGATGCAATGGTCGGCTTGGCGCAGGCGAGGCACGCTACGGTCATAGCCGATAAGGAAAGCCCGACGGGCGCGCTGATAGTCTTCCTGCTCGTGAGTGCAAGGCAGGTTCCCCTCCTTGATACACTTGTTGTAGTGTGAGAACACGGCTGGAATGTTGATGCCATAGGGACAGGGCATACAGTAGTTGCATTCGTTGCATGGAATAGTTTCAAGGTCGTAGATGTCCTTGGCTATCTGCATGAGGAACTGGTTTTCCTCTTTGCTTACGGGACGGAGGGGGGAGTAGGTGAGGAGATTTTCGCGCAAGTGCTCCATGTAGGTCATTCCACTAAGCACGGTGAGTACTCCGGCGGGTGTTCCCGCATAGCGGAAAGCCCACGAGGCTACGCTTGCTTCGGGGTCGCGTTGCTTCATCTTTGCCACGATGGGGTCGGGCACATTTGCAAGTCGTCCGCCGAGCAGGGGCTCCATGATGACCGCAGGGATGGAACGTTTTTGGAGCTCGGCATAAAGATACTCGGCATCGGTGTTACGCTCGTTGATTTCATCGGCCCAGTTCCAATCAAGATAGTTGAGTTCTATTTGTACGAAGTCCCAATGATAACGGCCTTCGTCGTGCCATGAGAGGAGCATGTCGAAGATGCTGATGTCGCCGTGATAGGAGAAGCCGAGGTTTCGGATGCGTCCTTTCTGCTTTTGCTCGACAAGCCAGTCAAGCATGCCGTTGTCGATGTAGCGGGCGTTGAATGCCTCAAGGGCATCTTTCTCTTCGGCGGCCATGCCAATGCCGTGCAGGAGAAGATAGTCTACATAATCGACCTGCAACTCGCGGAGGGAGGTCTCGAACATTTCTTGCGATACGGCTCGCGGCCATGTCTCTGGCTTGAAGTTGGAGAGCTTTGTGGCTATGAAATACTTGTTGCGGGGGTGGCGGCTGAGGGCAATGCCGGTGGCATGCTCGGAACGGCCTTGGCAATAGGCGGGTGAGGTGTCGAAATAGTTTACGCCATGGGCTATGGCATAGTCGACCTGGCGGTTAATCATCTGCTGGTCGAGGGGGGCGTCGGGATTTTCGCGACCAGAGCCTTCTCCTTCTATGGGCAACCGCATCATGCCGTAGCCCAGCAGGGATATACGGTCGCCGGTGTTGGCGTTTGTGCGATAGGTCATCTTGCCAACGGGTGGCTCGACAAGCGCGCGGGTGTCGTTGGCTTTGTTCTTACATCCGATGAGCGATGCCGCACCTGTGGCGATGGCTGTTCCGGCGGTGGCGGTCTTGAGGAATGTGCGACGTGAAATCTTGTTCATGGCTCTATATGGTTTTATGCACTTCGTGGCCTTCGACATAGATGGCAGGGAATGGTCGGGCAGGGCATAGGTTTTCACATGCTCCGCATCCGATGCACCGAGAGAAATTGACGGCGGGTACTTCGACCTCAGTCCCGTCGGGACGCTTGAAGGGTACCATCTCTATGGCTCCGGCAGGACAATGTCGGGCACAATTTCCGCACGTCACGCCGTCGCTGACGGGAAGGCAATTCTTCTTCACCCATACGGCAGTACCTATCTGAAGGCTTGACTTCTCGTCTTTTTGTATGGGGCGAATGGCCTTTGTAGGACAAACCTCGGAGCATCGTGTACATTCGGGACGGCAATAGCCGCGCTCATACGACATCGTGGGTTGCATGAGGGTGAGAAGACTGGTGGAGGGACGTAGTACGTCGTTGGGGCACTCGGCCACACAGAGCTGACAACCTGTGCAATGACGGACCATGTTTTGTGCCGAAAGCGAACCGGGAGGTGTGAGTGGGGTGGTTCGTTCAGGTGCAAGCTTGTCGGCTATCTCGGCAAGACCTCCGTCTACTTTCTTCTCCTTCTGTGCGAGGGCGGTGCCGGCGGTGGCAAGGGCGGTTCCGATGAGGAAGGCGCGCCGACCGGATTTATCATTTGACGATTTACGATTTTCATTTTTATCGTTAGTGTTATCGTTCGTCCTCCCATATCTCAGTGCGCCGAACTTGCATTGGTTGAGGCAATTGCCGCATACTACACATCGGCTATAGTCTACGCTATGGGTGGTATGGTCAATGCAGGCGGCTTTACAATTCTTCGTGCATTTTGAGCAATTACGGCATTTCTCTTCGTCGAAACGGATTTTCAACCATGAGAAACGTGATAGGAAGCTGAGTATGGTGCCGACGGGGCAGATGGTGTTGCAATAGGTTCTGCCACCAAGCCATGCAAGAACACCTATAATAATAAAGGTGGCAAGGGCGATGATGAAGGTGGGTAGGGAGCGCATCCAGATGTCGCGATGATAGAAGGCGTAGCTGTCGGCGTGTTCGGCGATAGAAGCAAACACGTTGTTAACCGCGATGTAGATGGGTTGCAACAGATTGGCGGCGATGCGGCCATAGGAAGAGTAGGGTGCAAGAAGGGCGACTACAGAGCCGATGCCGAGTATGACGGCCGCGATGAAGATGGCGAGAACGCCGTAACGAAGCCAGCTCTTTGCCTTTGAGAAGGAGTAGGGGTTTCGGCG
>CACYRB010000068.1 GCA_902776685.1 uncultured Prevotellaceae bacterium | reverse complement strand
GATGCAACCTTAACAAATTTCTTGCTTCCTTGATGAATTTTTTCCGGTATAGATCTACCAATACACGGCTTCCGGATGTTGGAGGGAGCACAGCTGATGTGGCGTTGTCGCGAGTGCAATAGTCCTTCATAAAAAACTCTTTGACAACTATCGTCCCACCAAGTATTGTCTGCTGAGCCAAATACGTAATACCGAAGCCTCCTTGCCCCAGCACACGTTCTATTCGATACTTTCCACCCTGTAAGGTGGTATTAGGTTGTAGATGTTGCATAATTGTGAATATATATAATCGTTTACCACAAAAAAACACAATAAGTTCAAAATTACATCCCTTTTTTTATCATAGAAAAATAGAAAATAATGTACAACTATTGTCTTACAATGACTTAATTAAACCATTTTCAAACACCACCCGACCTTCTTTCATAAGCCAACCTATTGACAACAAGGAACCTGCTATTGATACTTTAGAAAGACAAGAAATCATTTCTAATGATTTTAGATGGACACTATCTAATGCGTTATAAACATTTTCAATTGAGGTAGAGAAAAATGAAAAATCTATACGAGTTTTAGTGCGTTTAATATAACAACTCCAATTCTCTTTCAGCCTGCCTTCTTTCATTAACCATCCTATATTACATAGAACAATTCCTATTGAGATGTTTGTTTTTTTAGAAATATTCTCCACGAACAATTCAGAATGAGAATTCAGATATTCTACAAATCTGTCGCTAACGAGGTAACTATTGATAATATCATAATCCCAAATTATACCGTTTTCATCAAATAATGCGGAAAAATCATCATGTGGATTATTAATAAACGTTTCTGATCCATCTACTTTGGGTTTATTTATAATTATAAAATTATTCAATTGACTAGAATTTCTTTTTAAAATAGGAGAAATTTCATCTACATTCTGTGGCCGTTCTCTTCTATTTGGTTTCATCATCCAAAGGATAATGTGCTTCATCCTTTCACTGATGAATTCTGGAAAAGAAAATGCAGTATCTCCGTCACTAAGAATATCAGTAAACGAAGGGGGCGTATGAAGGGTAATAATCTGGTAGAGTGTAGCTCCAAGAGCGTAAAAATCAGTCCACGGTCCAAACTTGCCCATATCACATTGTAATTGTTCTGGAGCAGCGAAGCCTGGTGTAAACGCTAAGGCTGAAGACGTTGTTATTGTACTATTGCGGTCTATATGTTTACTCGCGCCGAAATCAATAAGTATTATCGTGCCCTTGCTGACAAGAATGTTTGCCGGCTTGATATCCAAATGCCAAAGATTCTTTGTATGGATAGCCGAGAGAGCATCAAGGATTTGATTTAAGTAAGAAAATACTGTCAGTTCATCTTTTGACGATTTGTTGATGCTATTTGCAAGAGACGTTCCTTTGATGTATTCCATCACATAGTAAGCCGTTCCATTCTCCTCAAACATGTCATAGACTTTTACAATATGTGGATTATTTAAGTTAAACAACCGTTTTGCTTCTTTTTTGAATTTCTCTTTTTGCTGTGTAAAAGAATAGATATTAGCAGCATTGCTCACTTTTACCATGTTATCGTAGCCACTCCTGTCATTAATACCACTTATAAACAACTCTTTTATTGCAACATGCTTATTGTTAGAGAAAGAATATGCTAAGTAAGTGATGCCGAACCCTCCCTGCCCCAGCACACGTTCTATTCGATACTTTCCACCCTGTAAGGTGGTATTAGATTGTAGGTGTTGCATAATTATGATTTTTAGTCTTTACCCATTTTATCAGTTTTATTTATTGTAACATCTATTGAACTGCTTTCACTGTGTTGCACGCTGGGAAATGGACTCATAGGCTTGGGGCGATGCTGGTTTCCTTTGATATTACATCTCAAGAAAAACCACATTGTCATCATCAGAATAAGAAATGCTATTGACCCAATGATTATCTTTCGCAAAGACAGTTTTTTCATAACCTGCTTTGGCGTTGGCTTTGGCGTTGACACAACTATAACATCATCGTCGTCAGCCTCCTCTATGACATCGTTATCATCTTCTATTTTTAATACGGGAGTGATATTCACTGCATTGCAACGTGCTGTCGGTTCTTCATTGACCAACAGAGCATCATCTTCTTCCCGTGTCACTCCTTTGACGTGAATAATCCAAGCGGTATGGTTGTCTTGATTTTTTTCTGTGGCTTTGATGAGTTGTTGTCGCTTTTCTTCATCGGACGAGGTCGCGCTAAAAAGATTGACCAACTGTTCGTTGTTCATCTGCTCCAGCATTCCATCAGAGCACATATAGAAATAGTCGTCGGGCAATATATCTATGATGTGGATGACATCTGGCCGTACCCTGTTGTCCTCGCCAGGTTGCATGGCTCGGGTAATAATGTTCTTCTTCGGATGGGTTGCCATCTCGTCATAGGATATCTCACCTGCTTGGAAAAGGTCGAAGACTAATGAGTGGTCACGCGATTGGTAGAGGACAGTTCCTCTCGGGCTTCCCCCCATCAGGGATGAGTTTGGACGGATGTGATATATACGGCTGTCGCCAATATGTGCCGCTGTTATCCCATGCTCATGTATGTATAGTAACGTGAGAGTGGTACCCATTTTTTTTAACTCATCACCATCTTTAAGGTCTAATTGTTCATAAGCATAGGTAAGAGCCTCAGAAAGTTGCGCATCACTAAGTGTGTTTGAAACATGAGACTGGAACCAATCGCCCAAAGCCTTGCAAACTGTCTGACTGGCTACTTCGCCTTTCTCGTGACCTCCCATTCCATCGCATACGATAAACAAACGATTGTCTGGCGTAGCCGACAAAGGCCAAAGCGCATCTTCTTGATTAGTCCGCTGCCCTATCTCATGAATGGAAAGCGGTGGATATAGTTGTATTTTCATTGATTTAATAGTTTAAAAACGACAATAGTCTCTCCCATCTTGATATGATTTCCGTCTATAAGTCGAATTTCATCGTTTTGTTCAACTTCCTGACCATCAACAGATGTTTGATTTTTGTTTTGATAATTGCTTAATACAACTTTTTTTGCTCCATCAGCCAACGTCGAAACTACGATACAACAATGCTGTCGGCTCATGTAGCGATCAGGAGTGTCGATTTGTATTGAAGCAGTAGACGTGTGTGCTTTACGCCCTATAATGTTGCGCCCTTCACTTAAAAGATAGCTACGGCCATTAAAGACAAGTTGGGCTGTCTGATTCTTCCGGGGCGATGAAACTAACTGGGTGGAACCATTATTGTTTCCTCCCAGTTGTGTCGCGCCTTCTGGAGACGTCCCCAACTGCGTAGCACCATCATTTCCGCGAGGAACAGCTATAAACGTATGTGCCTCTATGGGTTCTTGCTGAGCTTTGAATTTTACAAGAAGAATAGTCTTGCATTTCGGACATTTGATTCGCTTTTCGACCTCTGAATTTGTATTTTTTACATCAAGAACCGTATTACAGTTCGGGCATTTAACTCTCTTAATTTGCATGAGACAACATTTCTTAATTATACAGGCATTGCCATGTCTTCTACGTTACCTTCGTTCATATAGTCTGGCATTTCCGGGTCTATATCTGAGCTTTCCATAGATGCAGACATTACTGGATCGGATTCCATGTTAGGAACCTCACTCTCCATTACATCACCAACTGTTGCCATATTACCATCGGTATCCATAATGATGTCTGGTTCACTTATGTTACCGGTATCGTCAATATCAATTAGCGCAACATCGGCTCCCCCGTCGGCATCTAAATCATAACCTACTACGAGATGACCATCTGCATCTGCGACACCAACAATATGGACATCCGAATCGACTTCAAAGCCACTCAAATCAATGTCATCTGTTACTTCTGACACATCGGAAGATACTTCTTGTGTTTCATTGGACACTTGGTGGACATTGGCATCAACATGATGTACTGCAACATCAGGATGTGCGTCAGTGGGCACGGTAACATGCTCTGGGGTAATCTCTGGCTGTACGCGTTGTGCAAATTCGTGCTTCTGTTCATCTGTCATGGCGTTCCACTCCTCCGCATAATAGGTACCATAAATACCACCATGCCAATAGAAGACGCCACCGGGACCAACCTCGGCACGTGCTGCAGCAAATGCTTCACTAAAAGAAAGATCATCGCTAACTTCGGCCACAGGTAATTGGCCATCACCCGTAATACTGTCAGCACTTTCTTCTGATGCTGTTTCCGCATTATTCGCAAGAGCATTACCGGCATACATAGCGCCTGCTCCTACCAAGATGCCTGAAACACCACCTAAGGTAACATGTTTCCATGCGCCACCTTCCTTCTTACTCTCGTTTTGTCCAGCCATGGCAGGACGATTCTGAATAATAGTTTCTTCGTTCATATTTTTTGTTTTTTAGTTATTTATCGGGACAAAAGTATGCAAACTTTTATTTCATACCAAATTGCAGAGGGATTCTTGTATGTAATAGGTGGTTTTCTGTATGAAATTATATTTTGTACTTCGTTTTGCAATAAGGACAGGCACCATTTTGAACTAAGACATCATAATCTTGAAATCCCATGAAGTGACCACATTTGGGGCATACGTAACGTTGCTGAAATCTCTTGTTCCTTTCTCTCTGCCTTCGTGGCATTTCCGACGACTTCGTATAAGCTTGAATAGTAAAGATAACAGATATACCTATAGCCAACGCATATAAAATGATATATATAGGACCATGTCCTAATAACAAACTGCATGCAATGGCAAGCATCGTGATGATACCTGTGGCAGAACGGGCTGCATTGAATTTTCGCTCTGCTATTTGATTTTCCATTCGTTGTTCATCATATTCCTCCCATATTCTTTTCAGAGGACGAATATCTACTGTTTCTACTTTTGGATCTTGTATAGCATTCCAAGGAAAAAGGAAATGGGAATTACCGAGTTCTACTTTATCTTTTTCTGATATCACTTTACTCTCTATGGCTATCCCGTTAACAAAAGTCACATTGCGTTCATTAAGATTTTTAATCTTCCACTTACCTCCCCCGGCTGGACTTAATGAGATATGTTGGCGGCTTACATCCATAGGAACACTCCCTGATTGGCCATAGAGTTTCGATTTCCCATCCTTTACTACACAAAGTTGTCTTGTTTGTTGGTATCTACCAATTATAATTTCCATTTTTATTAGATTTTAGTTCGTATGACAAGTTCCTTGACTTTTTTCAATGCCTCTTTCGATACAGGCATCTGAAACAGGAAATTTTCGCAATCGGATAACATTAATAATTGCTTTTGAATATCAATCTGATAGATATAGTTCATATTGACGATATAGCGTTTCCCTATTCGCATGTATCGCTTCGCATTTTCTCCCAACTGACTTGCTAAAGCATCTTCAGTATGTGCAAGATTTATAGAAAGACATACCTTTTGCTTGTTAGCAGTAATAATATACGTGTAATTACCATCACTCTCAAAATATACAATCTTTTGTATATTTAAACGGACAAGCCTATCGCGAGAGTTAAAATAGATTCGCTTCTGTATCATATTTTTAGTATAAAGATTTAATTACCTACTGTCTCAAATATATATAATTTAAGGCTTTTCAAAACAATGTTCTTAGTATTTACATCAACCTACCTTTGTTGATGCATTTAAAAAAATTTACATTATATAAGTGCAAAGATAAAATAATTCCTGAATGTTGCAAAATTTTATGGGGAGAAATTTTGCGGGTTTGTACGAAATTACGGGGGAATTGTATGAAATGGCTTCTTCATCGTTCATAATGCCTTTCTTTCTCTCATTGACTGCGCAAATATCTCGGGTTATTCTCCACGCAACAAGTTTCTATTTTTCCTGTCCACGAAGAATACAGATGTGTCGAAAGTTCACTTTGCTATATTGTCGTTTATTCTTTTTCTCCACATAGCTTCATACCAAGCATCTCGTAACCTTTTAGATTCAGTCAAAATGAATGTTTGATATGTATTTCCCCATCCGCCTGAATTAGAATCGCATTCATCGTTTAGATATGGACTTATATGATATAAGAAAAAATGATCATCTCCATAAGGAGCTAACATTGTTTTTGCATAGTCGGTTGCGTGTGTCTGAAAAAGCTCTATTTTTTTCGGCCGATACCTTCATACCAGGATAACTGAGGAATAGACTTGTGGTGCAAACGATGATGGCGGCCAACATCCATAGTTTCTTTTGCGTCATATTTCTTTTTTATTCTATTATTTGTTAAAACCTTATCTGCAATTGTGCTTCCACGCCCCAGTTGTAGAAGCGTCCTTTCATGCGGTTCTGCTGCACGGCATATTCATTGCCCAGCTTGTTCAAGTTCTCGGTCTGTGAGCCTGTGTTAAACCGGAAGTTGTCGTAGTGGACGTTGACATCGAAACAGAGTCGGTCGATGCTCAGCACCATACCCGCCGTAGCTGTATAGTTGAGTTCTGGATGGGAGTGGCGGGAACGACGGTCGGTTTCATAGCCAAACCATTCGACGAGATTTTTGTCATAATAGAAGGAGAGCGGATTGAGCACGGTGAACATAGGCATGATGGTGGCGTTGAAAGTGAGGTTCCTGAGCCCCTTCAGGTGGGGTCCACTCTCGTCTCTGTTCAGGACTACGAGGTTGTAGCTGTAGCCTCCGCCCACGGACAGCTGGTGGGTGGTGAATCGCGCGATGCCGCCGACGTAGATGGGAAAAATGGTTTCTCTTGAATCAAACTTCACACGGCCGTAGAGGTACTTCATTCCCAGCATCCACGACCCTGCCGATTGTCGCTGTACGACATTGCCGCCATAGACGGCGGTATAGGCGAAGCGGTGACGGTTGAAGGCATAGTAGCCGTCGAGTTGTATCTCGCGCAGGTCGGCAGGATAGTCGGATTCCATATAAGTGTCATCCACTATTGACTCACTTTCGTAGTCCTTACCGTTGTAGTTCACAGTGCTATGCACATCGGATGTAACCTTCTCCTTGATATTGAAGTATCGGCCGACAAGACCATAGTAGGGAGTGGTCATACCGAGGTAGATGGAGGTGTTTCTTTCTGCACTCTTACGTCCCACTTCCGTACCCCATCCGGCACGGATACCTAAATAGGTGACATAGATTCCGGCCTTACGATAGACACGCTCTTGCAATTGTATATTGGTCAGGGTGCTGTTGGAAATGCTCCAGTCGGCCTCGAGCTCAGTCATGTCCTTGATGCGCACACCGGTCTGCTGCACGTCACCAGTCAGGGTAACAATGAACTTCGTCCGCGGCTCTCGCACATAGCGGTCATCGAAATAGTCGTAGGGCTTGTTGATTCTGTCGAGAAGCCGTTTGACAAGCCCCGGTTTCTTCTCGCTGGCTGCCACGGTGTCGGTTGTTTCCTGAGCAATGCCCACAGGCTGTATGCAAATCAGCATCAATGCCGTGAGTAAACCCTTCCCACACGTTCTCTCTACTCCCTTATATCTCATTGTTTATGTTATTGTTATTTTGATTCATATCTATGCCACGCGTCAGGCCGAAGCCCATACGCCGCCGGAAGGCCATGCTGAACGAGAGGTAACAGAATGCCATCCACCGAAAAGAAAACGCGTCTGCTGTGATTGCTTACTCTGCAAGAACGGCGCTGCAAAGCGGAATGTATCACTACCCCCATCAGTATTATAATATAAACTGGCGTTTAACATAGTATATGTTTATTATTTCTGCAAAGATAGTGTTTTCCTATTTATCATCCAAATATTCTGGAAGAAATCTGTTTTTGACAGAATAACATAAGAACATAGACACATTAACAAAATAACGGATTATTCTCCACTCAACAAATCACTATGCTTTCCTGTCCACGAAGAATACAGATGTGTCGAAAATGAGCTTTCTCAACTTGCGCAAGTTCTAAATATCTGATAACGAGTGTCACTTTGTGACAGAACCATCGGTCGTGGATGCTTATGTAGACGTAACTATTAAAACTGTTCACGAAGCGAGGGAAAGAAAATCTTACAAATTTACTCAAAATCGTTCAAAAATCGTGATTAAGAAAGTGAAGAACGAAGTTAGCTTCTGTTATTCCGAGCGAGAGCGATTTATCTAAATATATTTGTTTGATTTGTGAAGATTTGAAGGATTTAGCCGTAGGCGACTAAATGCCAAAGATTTCAAAATAAGGTATAGTTTTTTTGTCATAAAGCATACCTTTATCAGTCATAAAGCATACCTTTATCAGTCATAAAGCATACCTTTATCGAGCAAAAATGATACCTTTTTGCCGGAAAATTTAGCGCATAAAAGTCCCCCATTAGCCCCCTAAAATAGGGGGCTAATAGGGGCTAAAGGGATTAAATTGGCTAATTATCCGCCGAAGTCGTCGTAGAGAATGCTTTCGGGTTCTACGCCCAAGGAGTCGAGCATGCCGACAACGGCTTTCGACATGGGGCCAGGGCCGCACATGTAGTATTCCACATCCTCGGGAGCCTCGTGGTCCTTCAGGTAGGTTTCGTACATGACCTGATGCACGAAGCCCGGTGTGTAGGCGACACCTGCGGCATCGGCTGCCGGGTCGGGACGGTCGAGGGCAAGGTGGAAATGGAAGTTGGGATATTCCTTTTCAAGCTGGTGGAAGTCGTCGAGATAGAACACTTCATTAAGTGCACGGGCACCATAGAAGTAGTGCATCTCTCGGTCGGTGGTGTGAAGTGTCTTGGTCATGTGCATAATCTGTGCACGCAAGGGAGCCATACCTGCACCACCGCCCACCCATATCATCTCACGCTTCGAGTCGAAATGGGGATGGAAGTCGCCGAACGGACCACTCATAATGACCTTATCGCCGGGCTTCAACGAGAAGATATAGCTGGAGGCGATTCCGGGATTAACCTCCATGAATCCGCTCTTATCGGCCTTGAACGGCGGCGTGGCGATACGCACGGTGAGCATGAAGACGTCGCCCTCGGCGGGATAGTTGGCCATGGAGTAGGCACGGATGGTGGGCTCGGGGTTCTTACACTTCAAGGGGAAGAGTCCGAACTTCTCCCATGCGGGCAGATACTCGTCGCCGATGAGCGACTTGTCGAAGTCTTTGTCGTAGTCGATACAATCGAATGCAGGTATCTTGATCTGGGCATACGAGCCGGGCAGGAAGTCCATGTGAGCACCCGGAGGCAGCTGCACCTTGAACTCCTTGATGAACGTAGCGACATTCTTGTTGGAGATGACGGTACACTCGTATTCTTTCACGCCGAGAATAGACTCGCTGACATGAATCTTCATGTCGCTCTTCACCTTGCATTGGCAACCCAGACGCCAGTTGGCCTTAATCTCCTTGCGGGTGAAGTGGGGCTTTTCGGAATCGAGTATCTCGCCCCCACCCTCGAGCACCTGAACCTTGCATTGGCCGCATGAGGCTTTTCCGCCGCAAGCCGACGGCAGGAAGATGCCGTTCTCGTTGAGCGTAGCCATGAGGTTGTTGCCTTGAGCGACGCTGATGGTGCGGTCGCCGTTGATTTCTATGTTCACGTTTCCGCTCGGCGAAAGATATTTCTTGGCCACGAGCAGAATGGCTACGAGCAACAGAATCGTAACCAAAAAGACTAAAATGCTATATAAAATAAACTGTCCCATACGTTCTTTTAAATGTTAAGTCCTGAGAAACACATCATGGCCATGGCCATCAGTCCTACGGTGATAAACACGATACCGAGACCCTGCAAGGGTTTGGGCACGTCGCTATATTGCATTTTCTCGCGAATAGCACCCAAGGCCACGATGGCAAGCGTCCAACCAATGCCCGAGCCAATGGCGTAGACAATAGCGTCCCACACCGACCCGATGTATTGCGAGTTGGACGGGTCGAGATTGATGCGCTGTTGCATGAAGAGCGAGGCTCCCATGATAGCGCAGTTCACGGCGATGAGCGGCAGGAAGATGCCGAGTGCGGCATAGAGCGAAGGTGAATACTTTTCGACAGTCATCTCCACCAGTTGCACGATGCCTGCAATGACGGCAATGAAGAGGATGAAACTGAGGTAGGTCAGGTCAACTCCGAAGATGCCGTCGGGGCTCAGGACTTTCGTCTGAAGCAGATAGTTGACGGGAACGGTGATGAGCAACACGAAGGTCACGGCAAGGCCAAGACCCAGCGAGGTCTTCACGGTCTTCGACACGGCAAGATAGGAACACATGCCGAGGAAGAACGCGAAAATCATGTTGTCGACGAATATCGACCGGAAGAATAAACTTATCAGATGTTCCATAAATTATTTCTCCTTATAAAAGTATGCACGATGAACCCAGATGACACATCCTACAAGGATGAGTGCCATGGCGGGCATGGTCATCATGCCGTTGTTAACATAACCTGCGTCGTAAGCCCCTTGGGGAATAATGGGCCACCGACGATAATCAGAATCATGGCGTAGCCAAGACCGTTGCCGATTCCGTCGAGGAACGAGGGCCAGGGTTTGTTCATCATGGCAAAGGCTTCGAGACGTCCCATAAGAATACAGTTGGTGATGATAAGACCCACATAGACGGAGAGCTGAACGCTGACGTCGTAGGAATAGGCCTTGAGCACCTGAGAGACTATGGTTACGAGGGCGGCAACGACCACCAGCTGCACGATGATTCGAATGCGGTTGGGGATGGTGTTGCGGATGAGCGAGATAATCACATTGGAGAATGCCGTGATAACCGTTACGGCAAGTCCCATCACGATGGCCGGCTTCAGTTGCGCCGTGACAGCCAGTGCCGAACAGATGCCGAGCACCTGGACAAGTATCGGATGGTCGAGGTTCAGCGGATTGGTGAAAGCCTCTTTATTTTGTTTACTGAATAATGCCATATTTTCAATTATTTCTTTTTAATTGCCTTTATGTATTGTTCCAGCCCTTCGCGGAGCATGTCGTTCACTCCGTTTGAGGTCAGCGTGGCTCCGGTCACGGCGTCGACCTGCGACTCGGGCTGCTCCACTTTCTTCACCACGCCAATGGCAAGGTTTCCGTCGGCAGAAAAGATTTTCTTTCCTTTGAAGCGTTCCTGCCACTCGCGCGAGTCTTTAATCTCGGCACCAAGTCCGGCGGTCTCGCTCTCGTGGTTAAAGTAAGCACCATAGACGGTGTTCAGGTCGTCGTCGACGGCCACGAAGCCGCTGATGCCACCCCAAAGACCCATGCCTTTCAAGGGGAAGACATACTTCTGCTTTCCGTCAATCTTACACTCGTAATAGGTCTGACCGTCGGCTTTCTTCTCGCCCAGAACAACCTCGCCGTACTTGGCTTCGGCCTCCTGTCCGTCGAGTCCACGAAGATTGAGCGAGTTGAGTATCTGCTTCTTCTGGTCGAGTGCGACGTTAGCGTCCTGAGCCGGTTTGAGACTCTGGAACACGAAGGCCAGCAAGAAGGCCACGATGATGACGAGCAGCGTACTATATATAATAATGTAAACGTTGCTGTTGGTATTTAGCTTTTTCATTTTTCACCTCCTCTTTTCATACGTTTCGAGACATTGCGCTCAACAACAAAGTGATCGATAGTGGGCGCAAACATGTTGCCCAGGAAGATGGCCAGCATCATGCCTTCGGGATAGCCGGGATTCATCACGCGTACGATGACGGCCATTGCACCGACAAGGAAACCGAAGATGTACTTACCCGTATTTGTGCGGCACGAGGTGACGGGGTCGGTGGCCATGAACACGGCACCGAAAGCAAAGCCTCCGAGCACGAGATGCTCATGAACGGCCAGCGTAGAAGCACCGGTCTTGTTGAACAGAAGTGCCATCAGCGCTCCTCCCACGAAGACGCTCAGCATGGTGCGCCACGAGGCTATGCCGGTCCAGAGCAGGATGAAGGCTCCGATGGCGATGGCAACAACCGACGTTTCGCCTATACTACCGGGAATGAATCCGAGAATCATGTCGCAAAGAGAGGCATTGGGAGCCACGCCCTGAGCCACTTCACCAAGCGGCGTTGCGGCGGTGAAGCCGTCGGGAAGCGTGTTGCCCAATCCGAAGATTTGCTTCTGGGCCACCCATATCTGGTCGCCCGTCATCTTGGAAGGATAGGAGAAGAACAGGAACATTCGCGCCGCGATGGCCGGGTTAAAGATGTTCATACCCGTTCCGCCAAAGATTTCCTTACAGAAGATGACCGAGAAGGCACAGGCCAGCGCCAACATCCAGAGCGGACAACCTACGGGAACTATCAGCGGGATGAGGATACCGCTGACGAGATAGCCTTCCTGAATCTCCTCGTGCTTCCATTGAGCCCAGGCAAACTCGATGCCGAGACCGACGATATAGCTGACGAGAATCTTCGGGAGAACGGTCAGGAAACCATAGCCGAAGATTTCGAAGAAGGAGGCCTGTTGCAATGTACCTGCCGCCAGATAGTTCTGATAACCTACGTTGTACATACCGAAGAGCATGGCCGGCATTAGTGCGATAACCACCATACTCATGATACGCTTAGAATCGATGGCATCGTGAATACTGACGCCATGCTTTGCCGTGGTGTTCGGCACATAAAGGAAAGTCTCGAAACCGTCGAACACGCTTTGGAAAGCGTGCAGCTTTCCACCCTGTTCAAAGTGAGGCTTTATCTTATCAATGTATTTTCTTAATGCGCTCATATCGTTTTTTATGCATTTTCTTTACGTAACAAGTCAAGTCCTTTACGAACGATGTGTTGCAATTCCAACTTAGAAGAGTCTACAAACTCTGCCACGGCAAAGTCTTCAGGGCTTACCTCATAGATGCCGAGTTGCTCCATGCGGTCGATGTCTTCGGCGATGATGGCCTTGATGAGATACTCTCCGTAGATGTCCATCGGCAAGACACGGTCGTATTCGCCACTCATAATCATCTTGCGTTCGCCGCCCTTCACGCGGGCATCGAGCGAATACTCCTTTTTCTTTCCGAAAAGCCAGGAGAAGTAACTACGGTTCACGGAGAACTGCTTGGTGCGCGGAAGAATCCATCCCAGCAGCTCGTCGGCATCGTCGCCTTCAGGAATAACGGTCACCTCAGAGGTGTGACCACCAAGATAATCTTCGAGTGTAGCCTTAACGCCCGTCAGCGGATTGCCGTTGATGATGCGAATGCCGTGTTCTTTCGTCAGCTGTCCGTTTAGTATGGCCGACAAGGGGGTGCCTACCAGCACGTCGACATAGGAAGGTGTCTTTACCTCGCTACCGGCTACTGCCACCGTGCGCCTGAGGTCGACCTTTCCGGTGAGGAGCAGACGACCGAAGAAGATGACGGCCGTCGGGTCGACCGTCCAAACGACCTCGCCCTTGTTGACGGGATTCAGGTGATTCACCTGCACGCCGACATTGCCTGCGGGACATGGTCCGTCGAAGACGACGACCTCTACATCGCTTGCACCGACCAGCGCATCGGCCGACTGCTTCGCACCAAGGCCCAGATAGGTCTTTGCCATCTTCGAGAGTGCGGTCAGACCTGCCTGGAATGCCTTTTCGTTGCCTTGCAACTCAAACTCGAAGTCACTGGCCAAAGGCATGTCGCGCAAAGCGGAAACAAAGATTGCCTTCGGCGTTACGTCGGGAGTAGTGGTGACGGCATAAGGCAACTGATTGATGTAGCCAAACAGACCCGCTTCAAGCAAGGCCTTTTTCACTTGCTCGCCGTCGAGCGTAGCGACGTCCTTCACTCCAAAGTCAACATACTGTTGTTGTTCGTCGGCTTTCACCTTAACGCAAAGCACCTTGCGCCGTTCGCCTCGTACGACGGCCTCGACGACACCGCTCACGGGCGACGCAAAGCGGACTTCAGGACAGGCTTTGTTCACAAACAGCGCATCTCCTGCTTTCACGCTATCGCCCTCGCGGACAACAACTTTAGGCGTAAGACCGGGGAAGCTTTCAGGGCAAAGACCGTTCTCCAAGACGTGTTCAACATTGGTCTTTTGCAAGACCGCACGACCTTGAAGGCGTATGTCTAAGCCCTTTCGCAACTTAATTACATTTGCCATAAATAAAAATAATACCTATATAAAAATATTTCGAAATAGCACAATTTTCTTTTTACGCGTGCAAAATTACTAAAAATTGAGCAGAGACGAAAGAAAATGCCATGTTTTATTTCTATTTCAAAATAAAAAAATGTAATTTTGCGGACATATTTTAAAATATTCTGAACATCTGAAGCGGTTTAAGCATATCATAAGCGGTACGATATGGGCTGCCATCGGCTTGCTGTTATTGACCTTCCTGCTGCTGCACACTCGTGCGGTACAATCTTTCATTGGCCGCCAGGCAAGCCAGGCCCTGTCCGAGCGGCTGGGCACACGGGTGAGCGTCGGCAACATCGACCTCGGATTCTTCAACCGTATTGTCATCGACGACATCGTCATCGACGACCAGCAAGGCCGGCAGATGCTCAAGGCCGGGCGAGTTGCCGCCAAAGTCGACCTGTTGCCGCTCGCCAAGGGGAAGATTGCCATCTCGTCGGCTCAGTTGTTTGGATTGAAAGCCGACCTCTACCAAGCCGACGCCGACAGCAAGACCAATTTCCAGTTCGTCATCGACTCTCTTTCGTCCAAGGACCGGCAAGAGCACAAGTCTCTCGACCTGCAGGTGAAGTCGCTCATCATCAGGAACGGCGAGTTGACCTGGAACCGACTCGACAAGCCACGGACGACCGCCACCATTAATCCCGCCCACCTTGCCGTGAACAACATCACGGCCCACCTGGTCTTAGACCAGCTGACTGACGACCGGCTCAACATGAACATCAAACGCCTGTCGTTGAAAGAACGGTCGGGACTCGACATTCGCAAACTGACCGCAAAAATCGTTGCCGACAAGCAGAAGGCATCGGTCAGAAACTTTACCATAGAGCTGCCCGCAACAACCTTGACATCCGACCGCTTGACCGTCAAATTCGGACAAAAAGGCGACGGCAAGGGCATCGACATGCAACGTATTCAATACGACGGAACCTTGCAAGCCTCGGCCATCACGCCAAGCGACTTCACATGGATTGCGCCCCATGCCGACAAGCTGAAAGAAACGTTTAACCTCGTATCTTCTTTTTCTGGAACATCATCGTCACTACTTGTTGACAATCTGAAACTTAACACCAAAAGCAACAACATTTCTTTGAACCTTAACGGCTCGTGCCAGAGGCGAATCGATGCGCCGCAATGGTTTGCCAAAATCCAGCGTCTGCACATCAACGACGAGGGCGCAACCCACCTCCTTCAAGCCCTCGAGAACACCATCCCAGCAAAGGCAACCGACATTCTGAGAAACATCCATCACATAGACTTCACCGGAGAAGGCAATAGTCGCGCCGAACACATGGCCGTGAACGGAACCTTGAGCACGGGCATAGGAGACGCAAAGCTCGCCATCAACAGACGCTTCGATGCCCTTTCCGCCGACATCGCCACCGAGAGTATCCATCTTGGCAAACTGCTCGGAGACGACACGTTTGGAACGACCACTGCCGACATCTCGCTCAAGACCACCCTCGGACATGCCCTTAACGACGCCGCCATAAAGGTCTCGGCACCACGCTTCGACTATCGCGGCTACACCTACCGCAACATCTCGGTCGACGGGAAGGCACTGCTCGATGCCAGCTACTCGCCCGTGGCGTTCAACGGAAAGGCGGCTCTTGACGACGCCAACGGAAACATCAACTTCGACGGAAACATCGACCTGCGCTCATCGTCGCCCCAGCTGAAGGGCAACCTGCAAGTGAGCAACCTCAACCCTGCCATCCTCGGACTCACCGATAAATGGGCAGGCAACCGGCTCGACTTCACCGCCGACGCCGACATGAAAGGTCTCGATCTGAACAATGCCATCGGCACACTCGACATACACGACTTCAGACGCTCAACCGACACCGGACACTATGCGCTCGACCGGCTGAGTATCACCCAAAGCGGCACCACTGCCGGTGCCCGCCACCTGTCTGTTGTCGGCGACTTTGGAGAGTTACACGCCGACGGCCACTACAACTATACGTCGCTCCAGCACAGCCTGGTCAATCTCATCCGGACCAAGCTGCCCACCCTACCGGGACTCCCCGCCGCAAAGAGCCCGGCAGCCAATAAGATTTCCGTCACGGCAAACATTCATAATAGCGACTGGCTGACCCAGCTCTTCGACATTCCCGTCACCCTTTCCTCGCCCCTGACGCTCGACGGCAACATCGATGACGAGCAGGGACAATACCATCTCGACGCCCAGATTCCCGCCTTCTACTACGACGGAGCCCCCTATCGCGACGCCGACCTGCATATCGCCACCCGGGGCGACACGTTGTGCAGCACTCTCGCCGTGAAGAAAGCTATGGACAACGGGCAAGTCTTCTCGTGGCTGCTCAAGGCCGATGCCGCCGACAACAACCTCACCGCCGCCGTCAGTTTCGACAACCACGCCAAGCGACCGTTAAGAGGAACCATCAACGCCGTTGCCAACCTCTATAAAGTCGACGGCCGCTCCACGGCAGCCATCCACATCAAGCCCTCCGACTTCATCGTCGGCGACACCATCTGGAACGTCTTGCCCAGTCAAGTGCTCTACGACGGGCAACGACTCGTGGCCGACCACGTCGTCATACGCCACGACCGCCAATATCTCGACATCAACGGCACAGCCACCAAGAGCCACGACGACACGCTGGCCGTCAGCCTGCAAGACATCGACGTGAGCTACATCCTCGACATGGTCAACTTCCACTCCGTGCAGTTCTCCGGCCTTGCCACAGGGAAAGCCCACATCACCGGAGCCTTTGCCACCCCCGAGGCCGAAGCACGCCTCACCGTGAGCGACTTCCGATTCCAGAACGGCCCCATGGGCACCCTCCACGCCTTTGCCCGGCTCAACAACGAGGCCAAGCGCATCGACCTCACCGCCACGGCCGACGAAAGCCTTTACGCCAAGACTCTCATCAACGGCTACATCTCGCCACAAAACAACTACATCGACCTGGGCATTGACGCACAAAACACCAACCTCGCTTTCGTCGAGAGCTTTTGCAAGAGCTTCATGCACGACGTCGACGCCCGCGGAAACGGACATGTGCGCGTCTTCGGCCCCCTGAAGACCATCTACGTGCCCTACATGGGCGGCACCCGACCCGAAGCTGTCAACCTCAGCGGCATGATCGTAGCCAACGGAACGGTAGGCATGAAGCCGCTCGGCACCGTCTATACCCTGCGACGCGACACCATACGCCTCGTGCCCGACGAGATAAGCTTCGTCAACGACACCATCTTCGACCGCGACGGTCACCACGGCATCGTCAACGGAAAGCTCTACCACACCAACCTCAAGCACCTCACCTACGACATCGGCATCAGCACCGCCAACCTGCTCGCCTACGACCGCAAGCAATTCGGCGATGACACCTTCTGCGGAACCGTCTACGCCACCGGCAACTGCCGACTCAACGGAGGCAACGGCGAGACCAACATCGACATCGAGGTGAGCCCCGAGGCCGGTACCATCTTCCGCTACAACGCCTCCTCGCCCGACGGCATACGCGACAACCAGTTCATCACCTGGCGCTCCAAAGCCTCTCCCCAGCCCTCCACGGAAGGAACAGCAGAAGAGCCCTCATCCCCCGCTACGCAAACCGAAGCAACCTCGCCCATGCACATCAACTTCCTCATCCACGCCAATCCCAACGCCACACTCGACGTGCTCATGGACGAAGAGAGCGGCGACAACATTGCCCTCCACGGCAACGGCACCCTGCGCGCCACATGGTTCAACAAAGGGTCGTTCGACATGTTCGGCAACTACGTTGTCACCGACGGAACCTACAAGCTCTCCGTGCAAAACGTCATCAAGAAAGAGTTCCTCTTCTCATCCGGCGGAACCATCGCCTTCGGCGGCGACCCCTACGACGCACAACTCGACCTCAAAGCCGTCTACACCATCAACGGTGTGCCTCTCTCCGATCTCAACATCGGACGCTCGTTCACGTCGAACAACATCCGCGTGAACTGCCTCATGAACATCGGCGGCACTCCCGCCCAGCCACACGTCGACTTCGACCTTGACATGCCCACCATCAGCGCCGATGCCCGACAGATGGTGCACAGCCTCATCAACTCCGAGGAAGAGATGAACCAGCAAGTCATCTACCTCCTGGCCGTAGGACGATTCCTCAACCAGGGCGCAAACAATGCGGCAGAGTCAACCCCGCAACAACAAAGCCAGACTGCACTGGCCATGCAAAGCCTGCTCAGCGGAACCATCAGCCAACAACTCAACTACATCCTCTCCAACACGCTCAACACCAACAACTGGAACTTCGGAGCCAACATCTCGACCGGCGACGAAGGCTTCAACAACGCACAATACGAAGGCATACTCTCCGGTCGCATGCTCAACAACCGACTGCTCATCAACGGCGAGTTCGGCTACCGCGACAACGCCAACGCCACCACCTCCTTCATCGGCGACTTCGACATACGCTACCTGCTCCGACCCAATGGAAGCCTCGCCGTGAAAGTGTACAACCAGACCAACGACCGCTACTTCACCCGCAACAGCCTTAACACCCAGGGCGTAGGCCTCATCCTCAAAAAAGACTTCGGCAGCTGGAAAGAACTCTTCAAGATAAAGAAGAAGAAAAAGAAGAAGGCCTACCCGCAAGCTCTTCCCAAGGAAGGGGAGCCCAACCCTCAAGGGAAAGAACATGAAAGTCTCCATTAACAATAACATTTTTTTATAATGACATATTTTTCAACGCTGCAGCCCGCGTTTATGTTATTATGTTTGTTATTATTTAATGTGTCTGTTATATGTTATTATTTAATGTGTCTGTTATATGTTATTATGTTAATGTGTCTATTATTGTTATTATGTTAATGTGTCTATTACATGTTTTTATGTCATTCTGTCGAAAAATAATCAGTTTCTATGTGATGTAAATTGTTGAAAATAGTTAAAAAAACGACCAATTCAACGAAAAAAATTCCATTTTTCTTTTTCGTTTTTCCATTTTTTGTATATTTGCGCAGTTTTTACAAACATGTTTTACTAATTAAAAATTTAGAGAAGTATGAAAAAGTTTTTTGTATTCGCAATGGCAGCCCTCGCACTCACCTTTGCAGGCTGCAAAGAAGGTAAGACTGACGCCAACACCGACGGAATCGATTCAACACAAGACACAGCTGCCGTCGTAGCAGCCGCCGACGCCGATCCCGCCGCAGCCATCAGCGCCCTCACCGAGCAGATCGAGGCCAAGGACGCCACCGCTTTCCAGGCAGCTCTCGACAAGGTAAAGGCTCAGATTCAGCAGTTGCTCGCCAACAACCCCGAGACCGCTAAGACCTATCTGGCCAAGGTTCAGGAGTTCCTGAAGACCAACGCCGACAAAATCAAGGCCTTCGCCGGTAGCAATGCAGCCGTAAGCTCAGCCGTAGCCGCCTTCACCGATGCTGACACCGACAAGGTGCTCGAGTCCATCAAGGCAGCCGTAGGCGTAGAGGAAGCCGCAAAGGGAGCCGTTGACGCCGCCAAGGGTCAGGTTGACGCTGCCGTTGACGCTGCCAAAGGTCAGGTAGATGCCGCCAAGGAAAAGGTTGACGCCGCCAAGGAAGCCGTGAAAGCAGCTCCCGAAGCAGCCAAAGAGGCAGCCAACAAAGCAGCCAACGACGCTGTTGACAAGGCAGCCAGCGACATCAAGAAAGGTCTCGGCCTGAACTAAACATCACATCTCATCCCACTCTTTTAAAGGAAAAGACAGAGAGGGAGATGAAAACAATTGAAACACGACAGGGCGCCTATCAGTGATAGGCACCCTGTTTCGTTAAAATTTCTTACTCTTTTTTTATAAACCATTCAAAAGAATGTACTTTTCGTACCATTCCCGAGATTGTCGCTATTAAGCGCTATTTACTCTACGACCACATAGTCGATGTTGCCGAAGAAGCGCTGCTTGCCTTCGCGCACGAAGGCTTCACCGGCGAGCATTTCGCCATAGATGCGGTTGAAGCTGACGTCGTCAGCATCTATACGCATCGTGACTTTGTCGCCATAGCCGATATTCAGAGGTATCTGGTGTTCGGTGTGACGAGCCTCGCCGGTGGGCGTAACGATGAACTTCGCGGCAAACTGGTCGTTGACATAGACGGAGAGTCGCCGCGCCGTAGTTCCCTCACCGGCTACGGCCATCTTCAGCACGCGCCCCTTGCTCTTCGACCAGAACTCAAGGCCGTCGCCCACGCGCGAGAGACCATTGACCTGTCCGCCGTTCGAGCATTTCGCATCGACCACCAGGCGAGCCTGCCCTACTCTTTTCATGCTCTCGGCCTCGTAGCGGTTGCCCCGGGCAGATTGCTTCGGGTCGAGGGTAATCTCGGAAAGGCACATGGAGTAGGATGAGCCGCCGATGGACGGGGAGTGGATTTTCTGGTAGTTCGACGAGTAGCAGAGCCACATGGTCAGTCCGTCGTCGGAGATGAAGCGCGAGGGGATGTTCATGAAGTAGGACGCCACGGCAAAGCCCTTCATATACTGCACCACCTTGTAGTCGCCGTCGATGGCGTCGGCCTCGAGCACCAGGGTGTCGAACGAGTCGGCCCGGTCGACCCGGCTCAGGGTCATGATGAATTTCTTGAGCGGGGCATTATAGGTCAGTCCCACATTGCCGAGGTAGCCCGTGGCGTCGACGATGGGGCGTATGTTGGCGTAGACCTCTTGCAGGTTGTCGCGGTTCCATGTCTTGTAGGTACCGTCGTTTGAGTAATACTGCCAGTTGGCGGGATTGTTCATGTAGGCGAAGTTTTTCTCCACGTCGGTTCCTTCGGGCATGAGTATGCGCAAGAGGTAGATGTTGTCGCCCGACACCCAGCTGTTGTGGGCGATGTCGGTTGCGGCATCGGCTCCGTGGGCCACCATGTAGGCCCATCTCCGACCGGTGGCGGGGTCCTTGGGAGCATGTTCCAGATTATAGCCGAAATCGACGAAATGGGGTGCGCCGATGAGCACTTCGTAGGGGTTGAACGCTACGCCGTGGGCACCAATCCACTTCTCGTGGGCATTCTCGAGCAAGGGATTGTCGGGCTCGGTCTGGTCGTACCAGCTCTCGCCGAAGTCGCCCGACACGCGAAAGCCCACGAAGGGTTGCAACACCTGCCAGTCGGAGTTAGGCACGAAGAGGGCGCGGTCGGTCCACTCGAGCAGATAGGTGCCGTAGTACCAGATGTCGTTATACATGAGTTGTGCCGACGGGTAGCGACCGAACTTGTTTCTTCCGCCGGGGCCGTTGGCTCCGTTGTGTACCAGTTTCCCGCCTACCACGCTGAACGTTAAGTCCATGGGGTCGGTACCGGTGAACTTGGCGCAACGGGGGTTGGGATTGCCGCCGGCCTCGCCGTTCACGCTGCCGTCGGTCCATGAGCTGTACATCGTGCCCGTGGAAGCGTAGATGGGATACCAGGTGTCGGCCTTCGTGTAGGACACGTAGCGGCCCGTGAAGCTGATGCCGCCGAACGAGTCTGACAACGTCAGTCCTGACTCTGTGGGAAGATGGTTATAGCCCCAGCTTGTCGGGTTGTAGGCAGAGTTCATCACCTTGAAGGTTTCGGCGCCGTCGGCTTTTGACACGGCAACAACAGCAAGCGCAAATAGCAACACTACGCTTGTTTTCATAGTAATAGATAATGTTTTCATTATTTTTTCTTGTTTGTAGATTATCGGAAAAGTAGTTGGAAAAAATATAGAGCATTGAAGTGCGTCTTGGCTTTGCACTTCTATGCTCTACATTTTATATATAATGTCTTACCTGATTCGATCGGCTGCACGCACAAGGCGTTCGTCGGCAAGGATACCGTTGCGAGCCATGACGAGCAGTATGACGGCTACGACGGGCAACGCGGCTCCGAGCTCGGGTCGGAAGGTGGTGTTTTCCACGCCGACCACCCACCCGATGACGGCATAGGCGGCTGCCCACGCGAGGCAGAGCAGGATGTTGAGCACACACAGACGCGCCTGCCGTTTCCGGTTCTTATAGGCAAAGATGGTGAGCAGGATGAGCGTTGCCGTCACGACGAGGATTGAGAACAGGGGCCACACGGCTGGCACCTGCGCCCCGTCGCCAATGACAAACAGGTTGAACATTTGCAGGGGTGCGCCCATGGTGCTTGGCTCGAAACTGCCTATCTGCATGCAAAGACATGCTGAGACGGCAATGAGAGCGAGCAACAGATAGATGGTTTGCTTGCGCTGTATCATCTGGTTTGCGGATTAGTCGAGTGGATTGACTTCCTGAGAGGGGTCACGGAAATAGACGTTGCCCTCGACAAATTCTTCGGTGGCGAGGAGCGTGGGTTTGGGAAGCTTCTCGTAGTAACGCGAAATCTCAATCTGCTCGCGATTCTCGAAGACTTCTTCGAGTGAGTCGTTGTAGGATGCAAACTCGGCCAGCTTCTTGCTGAGGTCTTGTTTGATTTCTGCCGAGATTTGATTGGCGCGTTTAGAGATGATGGCTACGCTCTCGTAGATGTTTCCAGTTTCTTCGCACAGGTCCATCACGTCGCGTGTGACGGTGTTGACAGGTGCTTTTGACTTCTTATAATCCATAATTTTTTTATTGATATTTTTTGATAATTTGTTGTTCGTATTAGTCTTTCACCACTTCCTTGCAACGCTCGATGTAGCGCTGGGCGGTGGCTGCCTCCTTCGACTCGGGAAACTCGTTGAGGAAGCCGTAGCACTCGTCCTCGGCATCTTGGAAGCGCTCGAGCTTCTTCTCCTCGATACTCTGCTGGGCAAGCTCGTACTTGCTCTTCATGATGAGAATGGCAAACTTCTCGCGCAACGTGGTGTAGGGATAGTCTTTTATGGCATTCTGCGCCGTGATTATGCAAGCTTCATAGTTGTTTCCGCCTTGTGTGCAGTTGCCGAAATATTGTCCGAGATTGTAATAGAGCTGTGCCGACAAGAGTTCTTTCTGCACCAGCTTGTCTTGCAACTGGAAGAGCCGTTGCTGGGCAACGGGGCGGCGCGGAGAGTCGGGATAGAGGTCGAGAAACTCTTGGAAAGAGGCGATGGCCTGCATGGTTGGCGACTGGTCGAGGCGAGGCTCGGGCGTGCTTTGGAAAAGGCTCTCGCCGATGTAGAAATTGGCATCTTCGCCGTAGATGCCGCGCGGATAGCTCTGATAGTAGCGCTTGAAAGCGGCGGCGGCATTCTCGTAGTCCCTGTCCTTGTAAAGCGACATGGCCAGCAGATAAAGGCTCTCTTGGGCGTGGTCGGTTCCTTTCATGCTGGTGACAACCGTTTCAAGGATGGTGACGGCACGCACATACTTGCCTTGCACGTAGGCCTCTTTCGCATATTCGTATTTATAGGCTGCGTCAGAGCTCTTATACACCTGGTTGAACTCTTGGGCACAACCCGTGAGCAAAAGCACAAGGGCTAAGGCAGCATATAGCTTTGTTCTCATCGTTTGACTCATTTTTTTTGATTTACCCCGAAGCTTGTGAACAACGGCTGAGACATGGCTTTAGCGGCCATCTCCAAGTCCGTTTTTCTGCTTCGAGCTGCAAAAGTAATCATATTTCTTTGAAATACAAAGCTTTTAAACTTATTTTTGATAAAAATAAGAGGGTTTATAACTTTTTTTCGACTTTGAGCTTCGGCAGAAGAGTACCTTTGTTTGGAAAAATTGCAAAGGCTACGAGCTTGCTCGCCTGAGCACAATAATAAAAATTAATAAATAATGAGCAAAGAAATTTGCATTTTCGCTCACTTAATTGTACCTTTGCAAACTATGAAATTTCAATTAACATCAGCATACGCTCCGACGGGCGACCAACCCGAAGCCATCAGGCAACTGACACAGGGTGTTGAACGAGGCGACAAGGCGCAGGTCTTGCTGGGTGTGACGGGCTCGGGCAAGACGTTTACCATGGCCAACGTCATTGCCAACACCAACAAGCCGACGCTCATCTTGAGCCACAACAAGACGCTTGCGGCACAACTCTACGAGGAGATGAAAGGCTTCTTCCCCGAGAACGCCGTGGAATACTATGTGTCGTACTACGACTACTACCAGCCCGAGGCCTACCTGCCTTCTTCCGACACCTACATCGAGAAAGACCTGGCCATCAACGAAGACATCGACCGGCTGCGCCTCTCGGCTGTGAGTGCCCTGTTGTCGGGAAGAAAAGACGTGGTCATCGTCTCGTCGGTATCGTGTATCTACGGCATGGGCGGTCCGTCGACCATGGCCAACAGCGTGATTACCATCAGACGAGGACAGAAATATGAGCGCAACGACTTTCTTCGCCGGCTGGTCGACTCGCTCTACGTGAGGAACGACCTGGAGCTGAAACGCGGCTTCTTCAGGGTGAAGGGCGACACGGTCGACATTGCCATGGCCTATAGCGAGAACATCCTGCGCGTGACATGGTGGGACGACGAAATAGAGAGCATCGAAGAGGTGGACAACGTGACCTTCCACCGCCTCGCCTCCTTTGAAGACTACCAAATCTATCCGGCCAACCTTTTCGTCACGTCGAAAGAGCAGACCGCCATGGCCATTCACAACATTCAAGACGACCTGACGAAACAAATCGATTTCTTCAACGAAATCGGCGACGCCATTAAGGCTCAACGTATTAAGGAACGAGTTGAATACGACATGGAGATGATAAAAG
>CACYRB010000067.1 GCA_902776685.1 uncultured Prevotellaceae bacterium | reverse complement strand
GGAAAAACTGTAACTAACAAATATGCAACTCGAAGTGTTAAAATACAAAAAGTCCCTCATTTAGAGGGACTTAGTTCAAATTACTCCAAGTTGTTCAGAGTTGTTTATAAGTGGTCACTTGCCCACGCAAAAATGCTTGAAAATGTTTTCTAAGACTTCGTTGGGGGTGATTTGGTCACCGGTGATTTCGGAGAGAATCATAAGTGTGTCGCGAAGGTCTTCGGCGAGAAGGTCTCCACTAAGTTGAGCTTGAAGGCCATCGAGGACGCGAAGTATGCTATCGTGAGCCCGCAGAAGGGCGTCGTAGTGGCGGACATTGGTGACGATAACGTCGGTTTCGGATAGGATTGGAATGTCTGCGGCGTCAAAGATTGCTAGTTCTAAGGCGGACAGTCCCTGACCTGTTTTGGCAGAGATGGACAGGAACATTGAATGTGGAATGTGGAAAATGAAGGAGGGGATAGCAATACCTTTGTCAGATTTGTTGCCGACAATGATGAGTTTTTTTCCCTTACAACGGGTATTCATGTCTATCATTTCCGCGTCTGTAGGTAATTCGTCAACAATCCAAAGAACGATGCGGGCAAGTTTGATGGCTTGGTAGGTGCGGGTGATGCCGATCTGCTCGACCTTGTCATTGGTATAGCGGATTCCGGCGGTATCTACCAGACGGAAAGTGACGCCATTAATCTCAATGGAGTCTTCGATGGTGTCACGAGTGGTTCCATGTATGTCACTGACGATGGCGCGTTCATCTCGTAACAAGGCATTAAGAAGGGTAGACTTTCCAACATTGGTCTTGCCGACGATGGCAACAGGTATACCTTGCTTTAATGCTTGTCCTGCCTCAAACGTGTGGGCCAAATGTCGTATGTGGTTTTCGATAGTCTGTGCCAGCGTTAATAGTTCGGTTCGATCAGCAAACTCAAGGTCTTCATGGTCGGAGAAATCGAGTTCGAGTTCAAGAAGAGAGTTGAGATTCAATAGCTTTTCCCGGAGCTGGGAGAGTTTCGTAGAAATACCTCCGCGTAGCTGACTTATGGCAAGCTGATGAGTGGCGCGGTTGGTAGAGGCGATGAGGTCAGCTACGGATTCGGCCTGTGCGAGATCCATCTTACCATTGAGATAGGCTCTCATAGTGAATTCTCCAGGATTAGCCATGCGACAGCCATCGTCGACCAATAATTTAAGTATTTGATTGAGAATATAGCTCGACCCATGACATGAAATTTCTATCGAATCTTCGCCCGTATAGGAATGTGGCGCGCGAAATACCGAGACCAAGGCATCATCGATGAGTTTGCCGTTGTTGTCGACGATATGAGTGTAGTGGATCGTATTGCCAGCAATATCGTCGAAACAAATTGAACATAGGGAACTTACAATAGGAAAGGTTTCCGATCCGCTAACACGAATGATTCCCAGAGCGCCTCCCGGGGGCGTTGCAAGGGCACAAATGGTATCTTTGTTCAAAATGAGATAACTTTAAAGGTCAACGACTTTATTCCATAAATACAAAATAGACAGCAGCTATAATGCACAAGAAGGCAGCAGCATGATTCCAATGCAGGCTTTCGTTCTGAAATAATATGTTTGCAATGATGGCGAAGACGATTAGCGAGATGCACTCCTGAATGACTTTCAGTTGTACTAACGAGAACGGTCCGCCATTACCGGAAAAGCCAATCCGATTGGCAGGTACCTGACAACAATATTCAAAGAAGGCAATGAACCACGAGAATGCAATGACACCTATCAGCGGCCAATGAGAAGAGACACCTGCTTGTTGTAATTTCAAATGCCCGTACCATGCAAGTGTCATAAAAACGTTACTTAGTACGAGCAATAAGATGGTGAAGGTACTATTCATTTTTGTTTGCGTGCTTTTTAGATTCGTTCGAGCACTTTTTGAATGAGCGTATCAATGGAATTCTTATACCCAGTGTTGGCCTCCTTAATCAAACGGTTAGCAATGACCATGCAACATGTCATTGCGCGATGGCCAAGCAACGAAGACAATCCGGCAAGAGCACTTGATTCCATTTCAAAGTTGCAGATTTTCAAACCGTTATATTCAAATGCTTCAACCTTTTTATTTTGTTGAGGATCGGCCAACGGAATGCGCAGTTCTCGGCCTTGCGGACCATAGAATCCCCCACATGCAATAGTAATGCCTCGAACCATATCGTCGCCTGCAATTTGATTGATGAGGTCGATGTCGGCGTTTGCCACATAAGGAGCTCCCTTTTGTGGGTTCCAGTTCATGTGTTGTTTGAATGCTTCTTCCAACTCCAGATCGCAGACTTCATTTCGTCCGGCATAGTAGTTGAGCAGGCCGTCAAAGCCGATGCTTTTTACAGATGCAATGAATGTGCCTACCGGGGTGTTGGGCTGTAGACCGCCACATGTGCCGATGCGGACAAGTGTGAGCGTTCGATGCTGGGGCTTTTCTGTTCTTGTCTGGAAATCGATGTTGGCCAAAGCATCGAGCTCATTGACAACGATATCGATATTGTCACAACCTATACCCGTTGATTGTACGGTGATTCGCTTACCTTGATAGGTGCCAGTGATGGTATGAAACTCTCTGCTCGACACATCAAACTCGCGTGTCTCAAAATGTGAGGCAACCGTTTCTACACGTCCTGGGTCTCCGACAAGAATTACGCGATCAGCCAGTTGTTCGGGACGAACATGAAGATGGAAGCAACTTCCGTCTTCATTTATAATTAACTCTGAGGGTGCAAAATATTTTTCCATAGCCTTAAGGATTATTTTTTGTTTATAAACATGATTTCTTTGTTTCTGATTTCTTTCTTCAATTGTGCAACATCATGATAAATTTGCCGTATATGATGTTCTTTTTTTAAAATAGTTTCTTTCAAATTGTTTTTTTCATCTTTTTTTGCCTCTTGATACTTGGTGCGTAAATCATCGATTTCACGATCTTCCTGATGCAACATGTCGGTCAATTCGCCTAATTGCAGAAAGAGTTTTCTGGCTTCTGCCGACTCAAAATCATCGGCATTACGATAAACACGTTCGTCATTGATGGCAAATGTATTTAACTGGGCGACAGGAGTTGTTTCTTTTTGAATACTTACAGATGCAAGTCTATCCATGGCTTCGTCGCGATTACCGAAGGCCCATGTGTCGGATATTTGCCGAATCAAGGCCATGCTTTTCAACTTTTCTTTCGGTAAATTATCGGCTTCAAAACTCTGTCTTACTTCCGTCGGGACGAATGTGTAGATGCACACCTTTCCTTCTTCTTGGTTTCTGTCACTGACCAACCAGCCGAGTTCGTTGCTTTCATCAATGGCAAGAAAATAGTCATTGGCGGACGAGTTGAAAGGAAGTCCAATGTTTTGTGGTGAATAGAAATGGCCGTTTTCCGAATCGTAAATGGTCATAAAAATATCGTAGCCACCGATGCTCATATTGCCTTTCGCTGCAAAATATAGCGTTGTGCCATCAGCAAGCAAGAATGGATAGTTGGGGTTGTCAACTTCATTGTTAATCTCATCGAGTTGTTTGGTCGAGCTCCAATGTTTGTCGAGCAGGTCGGATGTACACAACAGGGTGGTGGAGTCATTGGCGGACTGAGCAAAATAACATTTATTGCCATACTCGTTCAAATAGGCAAAGGTTTGAACGGAATCTTGTCCTCCAACAATCGTTGATGAACGAACAATAGAACCAATCTCGGCAACAAGTGGAATTTTTTCGAGAAAGTTATCTTTATCGGTTATAAAGCTATCGATAAACATCACCTTAGCGGTTGCCGGTAACAACTGTTCGAAAAGACTATTCACGGGTTCGGCTTCTGTCTTCACGATGGGCATAGTCACCTTTTGCTTAACGTCTTTCTTTGCTTGCGCGATGCAAATCTGTGGAAAAACGCCCATGATAATCATGCAACCTATGAGTAATTTAAATCGTTTCATTTGAGTATCAATCATTATCGTAAAGCAAACATTCTTACATGATAAGCTTCTCTTCTTTTGTCGCAAAGTTACTATAATTAGTTGGTAGAACCAAATAATTAACTGTTTTTATTAAAAAAGGCTATACTTTAGATGTCTGTTGTTGGGTAATCTCACTCAAAAGAATTATCTATTGATCATAATTCTTGAGGCAAATTATCGTTTTTTTTGAAACGATGAAGAGTCATTGGCCTCTTTGTAAAGAATTCCAATGACTCTCCAATTAAATATTGTACTTCTTACGCAACTTTCTCGAGTCGTTTCATCATGGCAAACATGAAAAGGGCAGAGAGGATGCAGAGAATGATGAAAACACCCCAGACTACCCATAAAGGCAGATCGCCCCAGAGATAGCCACCAACACTGACCAGCTTGTTTCCAATGGCAGTGGCACCAAACCAGCCGCCCATCATCAGACCTTTATATTTCGGCGGAGCAACTTTCGACACAAAAGCAATGCCCATCGGTGAGAGCAAAAGCTCGCCGAATGTCAGGATAAGATATGTAGAGATGAGCCAGTAAGGAGAAACGAGTGGACCGAGTTCACCTGCCTTGGCAAGAGCTGCTTGTTCGTTTGGCGTATTCAACCCTTGCGAAGCGAACATCATGACAAGGAATGCGGCTCCAGCAACGAGCATGCCATAGGCAATCTTTCTTGGAGCAGAAGGTTCTTTGCCTTTCTTCGCAAGTGAAGAAAAGATGGCCAGCGATACGGGTGTCAATGCAACAACATAGAAGGGGTTGAACTGCTGGAAGATGGGAGCCGAAATTTCAATCTCGCCAGTGGCTTGATAGTATTTCCAAATAAGTACAACTAATGCCGCCAACACCACAAGTGCTGATATGACTTTGGCTTTACTTGTCTTGCTTTGGAAGAATGAGAATCCTGCATAAACGATGAAGATGACCAGCACGAGGTTCCAAACATCGAACGGCATCGTGTTTGCTCCACTGGCGGTCTTTGCCGTAAATTCATCCGCGAAATAGGTCAGTGAAAGGCCATTCTGATGGAAGGCCATCCAGAAGAAAATCACGACAGCGAACACGAGGCACAATGCCACTATTCTTTGTTTGGTTTCCTCCTTAGTAAGTTCAGGCTCAGTCACAGATGCGACACCGCTTTTTGTACCACCCTTATTGCCTTCTGTGTGGCGGAAAGTGGAGCGGAAAAGATAATAAATGGCGATAGAGAGAATGAGCGATGCACAAGCAACGGCAAAAGCAAAATGATAGGCTTCGCCAGGTGCGGTGTAGCCTAAGGAGTTTTTGGCGTACTCTGATATTTCTATGGCTGCAGTCGGAGCAAAAAGAGCACCGATATTGATGGCCATATAGAAAATAGAAAAGCCTGCATCACGCTTGTCGGCATACTGAGGCTCGTCATAGAGGTTGCCTACCATGACTTGCAGGTTACCCTTGAACAAGCCTGTTCCGAAACTAATAAGCACCAAAGCAATAAGCATGGCTACTAAGCCTACTGTCTGGCTCCCTAAAGGAACCGACAACAACAAATAGCCAAGAAACATGATGACGATGCCAATGGTAACCATTTTTCCGAATCCGAACTTGTCAGCAAGCCACCCACCCACAATAGGGAGAAAATAGACGAGCATGAGGAAGTCGCCATAAATTTCACCAGCCCACCCGGCATCAAGGCCGAAGTTGGCTCTTAAAAACAATGCGAAAACGGCAATCATTGTGTAATAGCCGAATCGCTCACCAGTGTTAGCCAAAGCTAACGCATAAAGTCCTTTTGGTTGTCCTTCAAACATAATTTTAATTAATTTATTTTTTTTGTTTTAATGATATCGAAAAGATAGGTTAGGCGAACAACAATATTCGTATTATTCGACTTCGAGAAATAATCGCGTTTAGAATCGCCATAGATATTACCCAAGCCGTAGTAATAACGTCCTTCTACAAGAAAGTGTCCGACTCGGGGAACAGAATACTCAAGGCCCACGCCTGCTGCAATTCCATAATCAAAGCGTTTTTCCACATCCATGTTGAATTGTTCGGCGGTCTGGTTAGAGCGATCTTCCGTGTTGCGCGATTCGAAGTCGAAGTTTGTCTTAGTAGATTCTCCTAACAGGAAACCGAACTGAGGTCCGGCCTGAGCGAAGAACTGCATTCCTTTTTCTTCCTTTCCCCAGGCGAGATGGGCAAAGACAGGTAGCTGCACATAGGTCAAGTCGCGACGATATTCTTCTGCCACACCAGTGACGGAATTGATTACAGGCTGGTCATCGGCCGTGACAATATTTTCTTTCCATCCGGCTTGTGTTACGTTCAGCTCCCCATATACGGAACAAAGGGTACTGAAGTATTTCTCGCAAACATATTTGGCGGAAAGGCCGAGCGTCAAACCGTTGTGCATGTTTTGAGTAACCTTGGGCGTGAAACCCACATTGGAAAGGACCACTCCTGCACCTCCGCCAATCATCAAGTCGTTTCTATGCTCTCCGATTTGAGCATAGGCTGTTATTGATGAGAATAGGAATAGAAACAATATCTTGTTTTTCATCGTTGTCGTTTAATAAGTGATTGTTTCAATTCCGTTGTCAGTTTTATAGTGTACCAAAATGAACGTACCGTTTTGGTAGCCCCCAGTTCCAACCTGTCTGAAGTTGAGCGGAGTCTGAAGGGGTGAATATTTACTTTCGCCACGTGATCCGGTAAAGGCGCGGCCATGCTCATGAAGGCCTCGCACGAAGAATTGGGTCTGGTCGTAGCCTGTAATTGCGATTCGAGGCAATCGCTGTTGCATGTCGGTTTCAAAGGTTGATTTGAAGTCGCGTTCAAGTGATTTCGTGCGTGCCGAACGTTCGTTGTACCACTCTACGGTCGGGATGTAAGTCTCGTAACGATGGTAATAGTCTTTATAAACCTTTGCATACATCAGCCATTCAGTATAGCCGAAGAAGGCTAATTTCAAATTCGGTCTCACCTGTATAATCTTATTTAATCGGACATAGGTACTATTTAGTTCTGGCGAACGGGCAGTATTCAAGATGATAATATTAGGTTCTTTTGTACTGAAAGCCTTCAAGAAATCTTCATCGGGAGTTTTCAGACTCGTCAGGTTATACTTTATCTTTCTCTCGTCGAGCCGCTTTCGTAATGCGGTGGTAAAGGCGCCCTTTCTGTAGCTTGTAGTGTCATTACAGTCGATAAACACGGGATGGTAGCCTTGGAAACGTTGCAGGAAGACGCTGATGGCGGTCTCGTTTTGAGCCTCGGGCGATTGGTAAACCTGATAAATCTGCTTGCAGGTTGCGACGTCATTACCATTGATAGAGAAGGGGATGACCATCTTGATGTTGTTTGCCAGACAGAAATTTGCCAATGCTTTGACCTGCGTGGTGTAGAGTGGTCCGAAGATGATGTCGCACTTGCTCGCCTCGTTTTCAAGGAGTGTTTGCCTGATATCTTCGTCTTGCGGTACGTTCCACGCGTGAATGTTGGTGGAGATGCCCTGACGCTTCAAACTGTCGCAGGCCATAATCATACCTCGGTAATATTCAATCATGCGAAGCCCGTCACCATTCAAGTTGTGAAGAGGAAGCATCACTCCGATGCGGATGGTTTGCTTCTGAAGGTCGTCTGTCGTTGGTGTCACTGGTGTTGTCGGCTTTACATTGTTTACTTGAGTAGTGACAGCAGGCTTTGAAAAGGGAATAAAGACAAAATCGCCTTTCTTCAGATTAAAACCTTCTGCATTCATTTCCGGATTGGCGGCCTTCAATTCTTCTATGCTGATGCCATACGCCTTTGCAATGCCATAGATGGTGTCTTTTTTCTTCACCGTATAGATGTCGCGCCATTTGTTGGTTTGCGCAGAAACATTGTGCGCAGACAGGCAAAACAAAGTTAAAAGTAATAATGAAACTATCTTTTTCATAATTTATATCTTTGATTTATGTTTTGCAAAGGTAATGTAAAAAAACGAAAAAAGCATAGTAAAGTTGTTATTTTTTCATTTTTTTCATCTTTCATCTTTTTTCGTTCGTCATTTTTTATTAACTTTGCGACCTAATTGAAGGAAATAGCCAAGGATATGAAGAAGTTATTATTGACATTGCTTTTAGTTTTGTTTACAGGAATAAACATTACAGCCGACGAGATACCCACGATTTCTCCGACCGCCACCTATGAAGGTAAGAACGGCGAGGAAGAAGGGCAGAACTATTCGGGAACGGCTCCATTGGACGTGCGTTTCAAAGCCAATACCCAAAATGCTGACGGGTGGACGGCTTACTACGAATGGAGGTTTACTCGCGAAAGCGAGCAAGAGCCTTATCTTATCCGATATGAGGAAAACACGGAGTACACGTTTCTTGAAGCGGGATCTCATAGCATCGTTTTGTATGCCGTTTTCACGCAAGGCGAGAATAGGGTAGAATACACGGAGGAATATTGGTCGACAATGACTCCGATTAAGATTTCTATCTCAGAAAGCATGCTTGAGATGCCGAACGCTTTTTCTCCGAATGGCGATGACAAGAACAACATCTTTAAGGCAAAGAAATATCAGAGCATCGTCGAGTTCGATGCGTACATCTACAATCGTTGGGGACAAAAGCTCTACGAATGGCACGACCCTGCAGGTGGATGGGACGGAACATACAAAGGTAAAGACGTTGCGCAAGGTGTCTATTATGTTCTTGTGAAAGCTAAAGGAGCCGACGGCCGGCGTTTCACCATCAAGCGCGATGTGAATTTACTACGTGGTTACACGGAATCTAACTCCTCAACAGGCAGGGAATAAAAGTCTCCGACCCGAATCGTGTCCCCCTCGGGGACGAAAGTGGGGACTTCATAACTCATTATATGAACGACAAAGATACCATCTCAGTATATGGCGCGCGTGTGCACAATCTGAAAAACATAGACGTGCAGATTCCGCGCAACTCGCTTACCGTTATAACAGGCCTTTCCGGTTCAGGAAAATCATCGTTGGCCTTCGACACCATTTTTGCCGAGGGTCAACGTCGTTATATTGAAACGTTCTCGGCCTATGCCCGTAACTTCCTTGGTGGATTGCAACGCCCCGACGTCGATAAGATTACCGGATTGTCGCCCGTCATCAGCATAGAGCAAAAGACTACCAACAAGAATCCCCGTTCCACCGTAGGCACCACCACCGAAATCTACGATTATCTGCGTCTCCTGTATGCCCGCACGGCAACGGCTTACAGCTATATGACCGGCGAGAAGATGGTGAAATACACCGAAGAGAAAATTCTCGACATGATGATGACCGACTATGCCGGTAAGAAAATCATGCTACTGGCTCCTGTCGTCAGACAACGTAAAGGCCACTATCGCGAACTATTTGAAAACATGCGCCGCAAAGGCTATCTCAGCATTCGAGTCGACGGTGAACTGACCGAACTCGTTCGTGGCATGAAGGTCGATAGGTATAAAAATCATAACATTGAAATCGTTGTCGACAAACTTCTGGTCCAGGAGAAAGACAAGGAGCGCATCAAGAACAGCGTTCAGATAGCCATGAAACAGGGCGAAGGCGTCATCATGATTATGGATGCAGAGAGCGGTGCCGTCAAAAGCTATTCCAAACGTCTCATGGACCCCGTCACTGGTCTGGCCTATGCCGACCCTGCCCCCAACATGTTCTCGTTCAACTCGCCCGAAGGCGCGTGTCCCCGATGCAAAGGATTGGGATATGTCAACGAAATCGACCTTGAAAAGATCATTCCTGACCGCAGGCTTAGCATCCACGACGGCGGCATTGTGCCTTTGGGGAAATACAAGAAGCAAATGATTTTCTGGCAAGTTGATGCCATACTCAAGAAATACGAATGTGACTTGCACACTCCGTTGAACGACGTTCCCGACGAAGCCCTCTCTGAGATACTCTACGGCTCATTGGAGAAAGTAAAGATTCCCAAAGAAAACGTGCTCACGTCGACCGATTACTTTACCACGTTCGACGGTGTCATCAAATATCTCCGTCAAGTGATGGAAGCTGACGACACGACGGCTGGACAAAAATGGGCCGACCAGTTTCTTGCCGTTTGTCAGTGTCCTGAGTGCAAAGGCATGCGCCTGAAGCGCGAAAGCCTGTCCTATAAGATTGCTGAAACCAACATTGCCGAGGCAGCCAACCTTGACATCGACCAGTTTCGCGACTGGCTGACCGTAGCCGAAAACAGCCTTCCTACCATTGGGAAGCAAATCGCATCGTCCATCATCAAGGAGTTGCGCACACGCGTCGACTTTCTTCTTGAAGTCGGACTCAACTACCTGTCGCTCAACCGTCCTTCGGCAAGCCTTTCCGGCGGTGAGAGCCAGCGCATTCGTCTTGCCACCCAGATTGGGTCTGGGCTGGTCAACGTGTTATACATCCTCGACGAGCCTAGCATCGGCCTACATCAGCGTGACAACCAGCGGCTTATTGCCTCGCTCAAGCAGTTGCGCGACATGGGCAACACCGTCATCGTCGTCGAGCACGACCGCGACATGATGCTCGCCGCCGACTACATTGTTGACATCGGACCACTTGCCGGCCGCAAGGGGGGCGAAGTCGTATTCCAAGGCACTCCTGCCCAGCTTCTCAAGGCCGACACGCTCACGGCAAGACACCTGAAGGCCGCGGAGGATGCAACTATTTCTTCGTGTGCTGAAAAAAATACCGTAGCCCACTCGGGGACTGAAGGTGCGGGCGTGCCCGTCGCTCTTTCCCTCCGTGGTGCCCATGGCAACAATCTCAAGCACGTTGACGTTGCCTTCCCCCTCGGCAAGCTCATTCTCGTCACAGGCGTTTCCGGATCGGGTAAATCTACTCTCATCAACGAAACCCTTCAGCCCATTCTCTCACAACGCCTCTATCGCTCGCTCCGTCAGCCTCTTCCCTACGAAGCCATTGACGGCCTGCAACACATCGACAAAGTCGTCAGTGTCGACCAGAGTCCAATTGGTCGCACGCCACGAAGCAATCCTGCAACCTATACTGGCGTCTTCAGCGATATCCGAAGCTTGTTCGTAGCTCTGCCCGAAGCCAAGATTCGCGGCTACCGAGCCGGACGGTTCTCCTTTAACGTCAAAGGAGGACGCTGTGAGACCTGCGGCGGAAACGGCTACAAGACTATCGAAATGAACTTCCTGCCCGACGTTACCGTACCCTGCGAAGCTTGTCACGGCAAACGTTACAACCGCGAGACGCTCGAAGTCCGCTACAAAGGCAAGTCCATCGCCGACGTGCTCGACATGACCATCAACCAAGCCGTCGCTTTCTTCCAGTCGCAGCCCACCATACTCCAGAAAATCAAAACCTTGCAAGATGTAGGCCTGGGCTATATCAAACTTGGACAACCATCCACAACCCTCTCCGGCGGCGAAAGCCAGCGCGTCAAACTCGCATCCGAACTTGCCCGGCGCGACACAGGCCGCACCATCTACATCCTCGACGAGCCCACCACCGGACTCCACTTCGAAGACATCGACATTCTCTTGCAAGTGCTTCGGAAGCTTGTCAGCCGCGGCAACACCGTCATCGTCATTGAGCACAACACCGACGTCATTCGCGCAGCCGACTATGTCATCGACCTCGGGCCCGAAGGAGGACGCAACGGTGGACAAATCGTCGCTACCGGCACTCCCGAAGAAATCAAACAAAAAGGCGTAGGCTACACCGCAAAATTCCTCTAAAGTCATTAAGACCTGAATGCACAAAATAACAACTAAAATTGCAAGTATTGTTAAAATTGTGTCGAAATTTAACATTCTGTTTTCAGCGTAAAAAGAAGTTTTTGTGTCTTTATTTTAATTTTTTTTTACAAAAGTAAACAATTTCCAACGACTAATTTGTGGCTTTTTTTTACGAAACATATATGTTTTAGGGAACAAAAGACGGTGTTTTACATCTCAAAAGACCGTCTTTTGGAGTGCAAACTCTTATCTTTCGGAAGTGAAACATATATCTTTTGGAAATCAGAAATGGGAAAAGCAGAATATGATATTTGCTAACTTGGCGATTAACAATGAGTTACGAAAAAACATAAAATATGGCCATTTTCAACCGAAATGACAAAGTTTAACATTACAGACACAAATTGGGACGTTTTTCAATAATCAACTAATTGTTAAAAATCAGCGATTTTTTAACAATTCTGAAATTGTGATAGGATGATGTGGTGGGGTAAAATAGCGAGCTAATATATCAAACTATGACATAGAGATATGCCACGACGGCAATGATGATGATGGCAATGGCTGTCATGGCCAGAAAGAGGATTCGGGAGAAGGCTTTTCTGATTTCCTTGGATCTCCGGTTTTTCTCCCTGACGATTTGTGCCTCGTCTTTACGGTGGGATTTACGTGTATGGTGGTGCACGTGAGCGTGCTGGCGGTCATCGGCTATAGGTTTGCCTTGTGCGAAATCGGTCATTTATGTCGTAGTGTTGATATTTTGCTTATTGTAGATTGATACTGATTCTTTATTTGCAGTGCAAAGGTATGGCTTTTATGAGGAAAATCCAAATTTTTAACGGGAAAATATATAAAAATCGCAGTTTCCAATTTGAAAACTGCGATTTGAAGGTTTTCGTTGACGTTAATGGTTATATGAAAGCAACGGTAAGTCCGGCCATAACAATGCTGACCATCGACATCAGTTTAATGAGGATGTTGAGCGATGGACCGCTGGTGTCCTTGAACGGGTCGCCGACGGTGTCGCCAACGATGGTGGCCTTGTGAGCAAACGAGCCCTTGCCTCCGAAGTTACCTTCTTCGACATTCTTCTTGGCATTGTCCCAAGCACCTCCGGCATTAGCCATGAACACGGCGAGGGTAAAGCCTCCGGCCAGTCCGCCAACGAGCAGGCCGAGCACGCCGGCGACGCCGAGCAGGCAACCTACGACGATGGGGATGGCAATGGCGAGCAGCGACGGGAAAATCATCTCGTGCTGGGCGGCGCGTGTTGAGATTTCAACACAGCGGCCATAATCGGGTGTGCCAGTACCTTCGAGAATGCCGGCGATTTCTTTGAACTGTCGGCGTACTTCGACGACCATCTTCTGGGCGGCACGACCGACGGCTTCCATGGTGAGTCCGCAGAAGAGGAAGGCGGCCATGGCTCCGATGAAAGCTCCAACGAGCACTTTCGGGTTCATGAGGTTGACCTGGAAGAAGTTCATGAAATCTGGTATGGTGGCTTGAGCGGCGCTGATAGCTTCGCCTTTGACGTTGGTCATCATGACATCGGCTCGCTCCATGGCAATCTTGATTTCTTCAATGTAAGAGGCGAGGAGAGCGAGGGCGGTGAGGGCAGCCGAGCCGATGGCAAAGCCTTTACCGGTTGCGGCGGTGGTGTTGCCGAGGGCGTCAAGTGCATCCGTGCGATGACGGACTTCTTCGCCCAGCTCGCTCATCTCGGCATTACCGCCGGCGTTGTCGGCAATGGGGCCGTAAGCGTCGGTGGCCAAGGTGATGCCGAGGGTGGAGAGCATACCGACGGCGGCAATGCCTACACCATAGAGACCATGTGCAAGGCTCTCTGACGACATGGAGAGGTCGAAGCCGTTGGCGCACATGTAGCTGAGGATGATGGCTACACCAATAGTGATGACGGGGATGCAGGTGGAAATCATTCCGGTGCCGATGCCCTTGATAATGACGGTGGCGGAGCCGGTAAGTCCTGCTTCGGAAATTTTCTGAGTGGGTTTGTAAGAATGAGAGGTGTAGTACTCGGTTGCCTGTCCGATGATGACACCTGCGGCAAGACCGGTGATGACAGAGAAGGAAAGTCCCTTCCAGTTTTCTACACCGAGGAGATAGAGAATGACAGGTGTAGAAATGGCGATGAGTACGGCTGAAACGTTGGTGCCCAAAGAGAGTGATTTCAGCAGGTCGCGCATGGTGGCACCTTCTTTTGTGCGAACGAGATAGATGCCGAGGATGCTGAGGAATACGCCTACGGCAGCGATGAGCATGGGTGCGATGACGGCTTTCAGCTGTGTCTCCACGCCTGCCATGGCAAATGCTGCTGCACCGAGTGCGGCGGTTGAAAGAATACTACCACAGTAGCTTTCGTAAAGGTCGGCACCCATACCGGCAACGTCGCCTACGTTGTCGCCTACGTTGTCGGCGATGGTGGCGGGGTTGCGTGGGTCGTCCTCGGGGATGTCGGCTTCGACCTTACCTACGATGTCTGCACCTACGTCGGCTGCCTTGGTGTAGATACCGCCGCCGACACGTGCAAAGAGAGCCTGTGTAGAGGCACCCATACCGAAGGTGAGCATGGTGGTGGTGATGGCAATAAGGCTTTCGTCGGTGAGCCAGTTAAGCACGACAAACCAGATGGCGATGTCGAGCAGGCCAAGGCCGACAACGGTCAGGCCCATTACAGCTCCTGAGCGGAAGGCTATCTTCAAGCCGGAGTCAAGGCTCTTTCTTGCGGCGTTGGCGGTGCGACCACTGGCATAGGTGGCGGTCTTCATACCGAAGAAGCCAGCCAGACCGGAGAAGAAACCACCGGTGAGGAAGGCAAACGGAACCCAAGGATTTTGAACGTGCAGCACATAGGCCATAAAGGCAAACAGAATGGCCAAAGCGATAAACACATAGAGCACCACTTTGTACTGCTGTTTCAGGTAGGCCATGGCACCGTCGCGCACATACTTGGCAATTTCTTTCATTCGGGGTGTTCCTTCATCGGCTGCCAACATGGAGCGGAAGAAGTAGTAGGCCATGCAAAGGGCTACAATGCTTGCAACAGGGACAAGCCAGAATACACTTGGAATATTCATAATTATTTTATTTAATAATGTTATTATTTCTGGATGAGTTATGAGTATCGGAGTTAAGACGATAGTTTCCCGATGCGCGGGCCAACTTTACACGCTACACTCTTTAAAATCTGAAATCAACTTCTACATCGATCATGGAATAGTTGTGATGGGCAAGCGAACGGTCGTTGACCAATGCATATTCGAGATTGATTTGGAAGTTCTTGTGAATGAGGTAGTCGGCTCCTATCTCGTAGAAAGTCTTGGCCTTGTCCCATTCGGCTGTCGGACGATAGAGGTCGTAGCGTGCCTTGGCATGAACCTTGTTCTTGATGACCGGAGCAATGACGAGTGCGTAGTAGCCATCGGCCTTGTCGCCATTGCCAGAGAGCGTACAGTCATTGCCGTCGCTGCTCTTTTGGTAACGGGTCTTAAAAGCTTTTCCCGTAGAGTGAACATACTCGGTTCGGAAGGTCCAGTCGTTTTGCACATAGTCGGCCGAAATGGCGTAGCGGCGTTGACCGAGGCTGCGTACACCAGTCTTTTCTACGGTGTTTCCTGCACCGTCGGTTTCGGTCCAGGTTCCCTTGCGGGCATAGGAACCGGTCCACCCGAA
>CACYRB010000066.1 GCA_902776685.1 uncultured Prevotellaceae bacterium | reverse complement strand
GCTGATGCGTAGCGCCACACCTCGCCCTTAATGCCTACGAAATAAATAAAAATTGATTATACAACAGCATTCAATTCTATGAAACATCAGTTGCGCAGCAGCGTCTGCACCGAAGGCCGTCGCATGGCCGGAGCCCGTGCCCTCTGGGTGGCCACGGGCATGAAGCGTGAGCAGTTTGGCAAGCCCATCATTGCCATTGTCAATTCGTTTACTCAGTTTGTTCCCGGACACACCCATCTGCACGAAATCGGCCAGATTGTCCGCGCAGAAATCGAACGCATGGGCTGCTATGCTGCCGAGTTCAACACCATTGCCATCGACGACGGCATCGCCATGGGCCACGACGGCATGCTTTACTCGCTGCCGTCGCGCGACATCATTGCCGACTCGGTGGAATACATGGTGAATGCCCATAAGGCCGATGCCATGATTTGCATCTCCAACTGTGACAAAATCACGCCTGGTATGCTCATGGCTGCCATGCGACTGAATATTCCCGCCGTCTTTGTCAGTGGCGGTCCCATGGAGGCAGGCCGTTGGCGTGGTGAGAATGCCGACCTCATCACGGCCATGGTGAAGGGAGCCGACCCGTCGGTCAGCGATGACGAGTTGGCCGAGATTGAGCACTGCGCTTGTCCGGGCTGCGGCTCCTGCTCCGGCATGTTCACCGCCAACTCCATGAACTCACTGACCGAGGCCATCGGACTGGCTCTGCCCGGCAACGGCACCATACTCGCCACTCACACCAACCGCATCGCGCTGTTCAAACAGGCAGCGCAGCAGATTGTGAAGAACGCCATGGCCTACTACGAAGACGGAGACGAGAGTGTGCTGCCGCGAAGCATCGCCACGCGCGAGGCTTTTCTCAATGCCATGAGCCTCGACATCGCCATGGGCGGGTCTACCAACACCATTCTCCACCTTTTAGCAGTGGCTCAAGAGGGTGGTGTCGATTTCACCATGAAGGATATTGATGCGCTTTCCAGAAAAGTGCCCTGCTTGTGCAAGCTTGCCCCCAACACTCAGAAGTACAGCGTACAGGAGTGCAACCGCGCCGGAGGCATCCTCGGCATTCTCAACGAACTGAACAAGGGCGGCTTGATTGACGGTTCGGCCAAGCGTGTGGACGGAATGACACTGGCCGAGGCCATGGAGAAATATGACATCACAGGTATATCATTCGAACACATGGATCATCTTGAACCAAAGATGTTAAAGTCGCCAATAGGCATATATTTCTCAGCTCCCGGTAATAAGTTCTCCACGAAGATGGGAAGCCAAGAACATATCTATGCTTCGCTTGACAATGACCGCGTTAACGGTTGTATCCGTAGTCTGAACAATGCCTATACCAAGGATGGCGGACTGGCTGTGCTCTTCGGAAATATTGCCCAAGATGGATGCGTGGTAAAGACTGCCGGCGTAGATGAGTCATTGTGGCACTTCCGCGGTCCGGCCGTCGTGTTCGATTCGCAGGAAGACGCCTGTGAGGGCATCCTCGGCGGCCGCGTCAAGGCTGGCGACTGCGTGGTCATCACCAACGAGGGTCCGAAGGGCGGTCCCGGTATGCAGGAGATGCTCTACCCGACCAGCTACATCAAGTCGATGCACCTCGGCAAGGAGTGTGCGCTTATCACCGACGGACGATTCTCCGGCGGAACAAGCGGACTCAGCATCGGACATATCTCGCCCGAGGCAGCAGCCGGTGGAGCCATCGGGAAAATCAAGGACGGTGACATCATAGAGATCGACATCCCCTCGCGCACCATCAACGTGCTGCTCTGCGACGAGGAGCTTGCCGCCCGCGAACAGCAACCCCTACGCCGCAACCGCACCGTGTCGAAAGCGCTACGTGCCTATGCGCAGAGCGTGTCGAGCGCCGACAAAGGCGGTGTGCGTATCATCGAGTAAAAAGAAGCCCCCATTCCGAGTAATGCCGTTTTCGCGTTGTTTTAAGAGCTCGGGATGGGGGCTTTCCTTTCTCAGGTTGTCGTAGTCGTTTTTTTATTCAATTGTTACAAATTTGTTTTTATAATAGAAAATTTAATAGATTTTAGTTAAAAATCATTTATTTTCTTTGCGGGCATGAATTCTTTTCGTAATTTTGCAAACGGAAAATGCACCTGAGGATTTGTGATGAATTTCAGGCGCAAGATAAGAGGCGTAAAAAGATATAGAAATATATAAGTCCCGCGTCTTATTTGCCGAATAAGAGTATAAAAGTATTAATATTAATTGGTATGTTAAGGGACTGACTACCGCAATTATTTACACACAAAAATGAATAATAACAAACACATGAGACTGTTCTCTGGCCACATGTTGCTTGCTAATTTTGTAATGTTCCTGTTTGTACATGCTTGGAAGCAAAAAAGCTATGTGGCGTTTTTTGGTAGTTTGCCGGCTTTCAAGTATATTTACCCCCACTGGAACACCGAACACCAATTATTATAATAGCGAAAGCACCGAGGACAAATGTTCCTGGGTGGTATAGCCAGCGATGTACAGTCACCGCTGTTGTTTCCGACTCTTCGTTTGTGCCGGCACAACTGTTTTTCTGTCAATGTCAGTTTCGTAGTTTAGAGAATCTGACCATTTTGGGGGGGAAGTTGTGAATCGTTAAGGCATGTTGAGCCCAGGGTTTTCTATGTGGATAAGGCAAAGTTGATTAATAATAAATAGGAATAATAATAAAGAATGAAAAAAGTTTACGAGACTCCCTTGTCTGTTGTTATGCAGATAAAGATAGAGGAATTGCTTACGGTTGCTTCATACGTCAACCACGATGGTGGTGACGGCAACGAGACTATTATCGACGCCGGTGATGACGGCCCCATGCCCTCAAAAAGATGGTGGTATGATGATGAAGAAATTGATGACATCAGCAACTGGATAAGTTTTACGGAATAAGTCAGAAATAAAAAAGTAAAAAAGAATCATATGAAAAAGTCATTTGCAAGATTTATCACGCTCTCCGCAGTGATGTTTTTGGTTGTTTCTTCTGCCTTCTCTCAAGGTAAGGGCGGAAGTGACTATCCTTACGTTACGACGAGCGAAAAGGGAGATGAGTGGGAATTGCTTACTCACAATGGACAGCAATACCATTATTTTAAAGGCTCTGAGAAGGTCGACGGTTTTAAGATGAACGATCGTGTCAGGCTTGGATTCCATTGGGCAGGAAATCGCTTGGAGGACGTGGAGAACGACATGATCTACCTCTGTAACGTAGCTACCGGCGAATACATGCAGATTGGTGATTATTGGGGAGAAACCTCTATGATCAACCATGTGGGATTGCCGTATCTGTTGCAAAAACAGACTACCCGACCCAGTAGAGACCCCAACGCAAATCCCGAGTGGGCCGACTTTGAGCAGACGGGTTATTACATTGCGCCGGCCGGCGTGCGTGAAGACAGGGTCATCGGTCGTATGAATGTGAACGACGGTTTGTTTGGTCATTTTGAGTACAACAAATTCCTCGCCTTGCGTCATAAAGACGAATACGACGACGGTTTTCAAGATGCTGTTCATCCCGGCGGATTTTTCTTCGAATTCCATGAGGTTACCGGAGAGAAAGGCGAAATTGAATATATCATCTATACGCACAGACGAACAAACAGAACTTTACCCAACATACGCACGGAATACTTCAACCGCGACTCGTATCTGCTGCTCACCAATGCCGGGCCGATGAGTGCCGACTACAACGCCGTGCGCTTTTTGAAGTTTGCCGGACGTATGCGCCCCGACGACATGACGCCTAAGAACGTTGTTATCGGCGACCGGACGAACACGGTAGCCCCCGATGCCGTATCTACGACCAATGCGCATAAATACGGAACCTATAGCAATGCCAATGGTGGAAACACCTATACGACCAATGCTGCTTCGGGAATGGCCGGTGTGAAGCTGACTGCTGACGATCAGTTTATCAAAGCCAAATATTTTTCTAATGATTTGTATCTGCACACAATGGCAGCTCAGCCGGCAGACGCTGAAGAGCATAAAATCGTTCTTTCCGTACCTGCTGGATATGCCATCACGAGTTATTCCATAGGAGCAATAGCAGGAGCCAGCGAGCGCAAGTACATGGTAAGGCTGAAAGATGGTTCTGTCAAGACTGTGGATACAACCATGGAGACAATTAGCCGCTCGAACCTATATAGTCAGACTGACACGATTTTTATTAAGGCAGAATCGGCCATTGAAGGCGAATATGGTGTGCTTTGTTTCCCGTTGTTCAACGTGACGGTTGAGCCGATGCTGATGGGCGACGAGAAAAACTATAAAGGAACATCGGCGGTCGTCTCCTTGTCAGAAGGTCTGGCCACAGCCGCGGGCGACCCGAACAATCGTTGGAAGCTGGTGACCAAGAAAGAGCGCGACCGCTTCCGTGTCGTGGCTTCCGAGGAGAAACCGGTCGACTTGTCTTCAAAGATTGTCAACCCGAAGTTCTATACCTCGTTTAGCTATAACTGGGCAAAGAATCAGTGTAGCGGTCCCGACAGCCAAGGACATTACAAACATGCCAACGAAGATACCGAGTTCGGATGGCAATGGTTCGACCGCGACACCTATCCGCATCCTGAGAATCATCACCATGTACATCCCTTCGATATCGACTATAGCACCGACGAGAAGTCGACCTCAAAGATTGAGCACCACAAAATTGGCACAGGCCACTTCTGGCGTACCGGCCACGCCGGTGCCCCGGGAAGTAATCAGGAAATGGCCATGACCTCAGGACAAGAGGCCAACTATTGCGGCTCTATCTTCAAGGGTTCAGCCAACCTGCAGCAGAAGATTACTGGTCTGCGCGAAGGTCTCTACCTGGTTTATGTGCGTGGATTCTATGCTCCGCACGACATGACGCAATACTCAATTTCCGATTGGAGCGACCTGGCACTAAACAATGGCGACAAGAAGGGCGACAGAGCGGTGAACGCCAAAGCCGATGCCGATTGGTACAACCAAGCCCGTGTGGTGGTCAATGGCGAAGAGATGTGGCGTCGCAGCCACGACAGTTACCTCTTTGCATGGAGCTATCCTAAAGGCAAGAAGGGTAAGGATGACCAGGGCAATGAGATTGACCTACCCGCAGAAGAGGTGCGTCGTATGCTGCCGTCAATCTATGAAGGCGCCATCCGACACAATCATCTCGGGAAAATCTCAAAAAACAATTATTTCAATTTGAGGAAAGATGACAACACTCCCGACTCAACGTTCATTTATACACAGCTCGGATTGTGGTATCACACCGGAAAGAAAACCGACGGTTCTCAACCTGACATGGCTTCGGTTCATGCGCAGATGTATCTTGTAAAAGACGAAAATCTCTTTGCGAGATATAAGTCCGACTTCTTTGGCACAGGTCAGAGCAATGCCTTTAACTGGGTTGTTCCCAAGACTTTGACGGGTGCGGCACGTTTCTTCAATGCCGTCGACGAGACCGGGACTGAAGACAATACCCACAAAAACGCTGGCAACTATCGCATCGGCCTGCCCGTATATGTGGGTCCCGACGGCGATCTGGTCATCGGTGTGGACCATACTCAGGCCGACGAGTCTTTCCCCGACGAGTGGGTTTGTTTCGACGACTTCGAACTGCACTATTTGGGTAAGGTAGAACCCGACGAGTTCGTCATCGATGAAATTGATGGAACCGACGATGTCGGACCGTTCCAAAAGATTGATGGTAATACAGGTGAACCGATTGCAGGACAATATACCGCAAAAACCAAGATGAAGAACAACACGCAGTGGATCGACATCTTCGACCCCACCGACATCTCCAACGAAGGCATCGAAGTGAAGAAGATGAAGACCATTGTCCTGCGTCGTACGATGCCCGTGGGTGGCTGGAGCTCAATCGTACTGCCCGTTTCGCTGAAACTTAAGCATGTGAAAGAAATGTTCGGAGAGAACGCCAACGTGTCCAGACTCGTTGATTTCACAAACCGCACCATCACTTACGAGAACCAGTTGAGAGATAAATCCGATGAGGATGTTGTGATGCAGGCCGGCGTGCCCTATATCATCCGTCCTTCGCAAAGTCCGGTTATCACAGCAGAGTCTGGACTCACCTACGACCGTCCGACATTCACAAAGGCCTATTCGGCGTCATATACCGGTGTCGCAGGCTGGTACCTAAAGCAGGAGTATCGCAATGCCGAAGTTGAACGCAACCTTGCCGGACCGATATGGGTTGCCACTGAGGTGGAGGTCAATTCGCACGAGAGCTTCCCTGATGTCGACTATGATTCCACAAATAATACATATACCGGCGACGGTTCAATCTGGACAACCATCACAGGATTTGAAAAGGCCAATCTGCAGGTAGAGACCAAGCCTGAGCTGGGAACGTTCAAGATGGTAGAGAAGGCCGTGTATGAGCCCGGCGGATATATCCCTGCCAACTCTTACTACCACGCTGCCGGTAAGATGTACTATACAAAGAAGGCCGTAAGTCCGTTGCCCAGAGGATTGTATTCCTACATCCAGATGATTAACGATAAAGGTGAAGCCTATGCGAAACCCTTTGTCGGCGGCGAAGACAACTTCATCGAGGTGATTGACGAACCGACTGGTATCGAAAACATCAACCGTCCGATGCCTGATGGAAAGGTCGAAATCTACGACCTGCAAGGGCGCAGAGTCACAAATCCGGGACGCGGAATCTATATCGTCAACGGACAGAAAACCTTGTTCAAGTAAAAGGCGTTTAATTTTAAGTCTTAAGGACTGAGCATCTATCCTTTAGGTTTTAATATATGAGACATGTCGGGAGTTTTACCATTCTCCCGACATGTTTTTTGTTGGATTAACACGATTATCACTTATCCCAGTCCTCCCTAAAGAGTACTGCAGTCCTCCCTTAGGTATACTCGAGTCCTCCCTTAGGTATACTCGAGTCCTCCTTAAGGGGTACTGAGGGCGTAACTTGCAAATCGACATTTAAAGTCTGTGCAAGCCGAGTGCAATCAAGCTTGTTTGAAATTGCCGAGACGCCGCCAGAGTAATTTAAAGCGGCCGCTCACGTAAAATAATATGTGGATTTGTTGGCTGTTTCAGCGAAATTGTGTAATTTTGTAGCCAATTTAAGGTAAAAGGTTACGAAATGAAAGAAACGATAACGGGAAGCGAAGCCTTGATGAGGGCATTGAAGGAGGAGGGTGTGAAGACCATTTTCGGTTATCCGGGTGGTGCGATTATGCCTGTCTTCGATACGCTCTACGACTATACGAGGGGCGAGCATCGTGCGTTTCACCATGTGCTGGTGCGCCACGAGCAGGCGGCGGCCCATGCCGCGCAGGGCTATGCGCGTGTGAGTGGTGGGGTAGGTGTGTGTCTGGTAACCAGTGGCCCCGGTGCTACGAACACGCTCACGGGTGTGGCCGATGCGATGATGGACTCGACGCCCATCGTGGTCATCTGCGGACAGGTGAGCACGGCAGCCCTTGGCACCGATGCCTTTCAGGAGGTTGACCTTGTGGGTGTGGCTCAACCGATATCGAAGTGGGCCTACCAGATTCGTCGGCCCGAAGATGTGGCCTGGGCTGTGAGCCGCGCTTTCTATATCGCCCGCAGCGGACGGCCGGGACCAGTGGTGCTCGACTTTCCGAAGAATGCGCAGACGCATACCTGCGAATGGGAGTCGGTGCATGTGAACCGCGTGCGCAGCTATGTGCCCTATCCCGAGCTCGACGCCGAGGCCGTGAGCCGTGCCGCCGACCTTATCAACCATGCTGAGCGGCCTCTGGCCCTGGTGGGGCAGGGTGTAGAGCTGGCCGGCGCACAAAAGGAACTGCTGGCTTTTCTTGAGAAGGCTGACATCCCGGCCGGACGGACGATGCTCGGACTGTCGGCCCTGCCTACAGACCACCGGCTGAACGTGGGCATGCTGGGCATGCACGGCAGCTATGCGCCAAACATGATGACGCAGCAGTGCGACGTACTCATTGCCATCGGCATGCGTTTCAGCGACCGTGTGACCGGACGTTTCGACACCTATGCGCAGCAGGCAAAAATTATTCACCTCGATGTGGACCCGTCGGAAATCAATAAGAACATCGTGAGCGATGTGGCTGTCGTGGCCGACTGCAAGGTGTCGCTGCCAGCCATTACTGAACAGCTGAAGCCGAAGAGTCACCAATCGTGGCACGAGGCGTTTGCACCTTATTATAATATGGAGCGCGACCAGGTCATTGAGCCGGCCATCCACCCGAAGGCGGGTCCGCTGCTGATGGGCGAGGTGGTGAACGCGGTGTCGGAGGCTGCCGACAAGTCGGCTATCCTGGTGACCGATGTCGGACAGAACCAGATGTTTGCCGCGCGTTACTTCCGTTATCACCAGCCACGCAGCATTGTCACCAGCGGCGGTCTCGGTACGATGGGCTTCGGCCTTCCTGCGGCCGTGGGGGCGACGTTTGGACGACAAGACCGCACGGTGTGCCTGTTCATGGGCGACGGCGGCTTCCAGATGAGTATTCAGGAACTGGGCACCATCATGGAACAAAAGGCTCCGGTGAAGATGATTCTGCTGAACAACAACTATCTGGGCAATGTGCGCCAGTGGCAGGACATGTTCTTCGAAGGCAGAAAGTCGTTTACGCGTATGATGAATCCCGACTATGCACAGGTTGTCGGGGGCTACGGCATACCCTATGCGGTGTGCCTGCGCCGTGAGAATCTTGCCGAAAAGATTAATGAGATGCTGACCACTGACGGACCGTTCCTGCTGGAATGTGCCGTGCGTGAGGAAGACAACGTGTTGCCCATGACGTCGCCGGGCAAGTCGGTCGACGAGATGCAACTCACGATATAAGGCAGTTCATAGTTCATAGTGCATAGTTCATAGTGCATAGTTCATAGTTGGCAGGCGCATAGGGAAACCTATCATCTCACCTCTAAGAAACTAAATAAGAATATGGAAAAGAAATTATATACGCTACTGGTCTATTCTGAGAATATTGCTGGTATCTTGAACCAGATTACGGCCGTTTTCACGCGTCGGCAGGTGAACATCGAGAGTCTGAACGTATCGGCTTCCAGCATTGAGGGCATACACAAATACACCATCACGGCATGGAGCGACGAGGAGCAAATCATCAAGATTACGAAGCAGATTGAGAAGAAGATAGATGTGGTGAAGGCCGACTACTTCGTCGACGAGCAGCTCTTCATTCACGAGATTGCGCTGTTTAAGATTTCCACTCAGGTGCTGCTGGAGAATCCGGAGGTGTCGCGCACCATCCGCCGACACGATGCCCGCATGATGGAGGTGAACCCCACCTATAGCGTCGTGCTGCTGGCCGGACTGACCGAGGATATCGCCTCGCTGTTTCAAAAGCTCAACGAATTTGATTGCCTCTTCCAGTACACGCGATCGGGCCGAGTAGCCGTGACGCGCAGTAAAGAGGAACGACTGAGCGACCTGCTCGAAGAGCGACAGAAAGGATGATAGTGCAGTGCTTAAAAACTATGGAAAAGATTGGACGATATGAATTTTTGGCAGAGCCGTTCCATTGCGATTTCTCGCGACGGCTCACCATGGGACATTTTGGTAACCACTTGCTCAATGCGGCCGACTTTCATTCAAACGACCGAAACTTCGGCATGAACTATCTTAACCCGCGACATCTGACATGGGTGCTCTCGCGACTGGCTATTGAGATAGAAGAAATGCCAAAGGCCTACGACCGCTTCACCGTGGAGACGTGGGTGGAGAGCGCGATGAGGTTCTTTACCAACCGCAATTTTGCTGTTGTGGGAGTACAGAAACAGCCCGCATCCCTCATCTCTCAACCTTCATCCCCCAATAAGGTCTACGGCTTTGGGCGTTCGGTCTGGGCGATGATTGATACTGAGACGCGACAGCCTGTCGACATTCTGGGTATGCGCGACGGCGAGATGCTGCATTGGGTGGAGCCCGAGAAGGAATGCCCGATTGCCAAGAGCTCGCGCGTGAAGATGACCGACCAGGCCGAACTCGTGCGTACCATAGATACCCACTACAGCGATGTCGATATGAACGGCCACGTCAATAGCATACGCTATATTGAACATGTTGTCGACCTGTGGCCGATAGAGTGGTATCGCGAACATAGCATCCGACGGTTCGAGGTAGCTTATGTGGCCGAGGCCCATGCCGGCGACCAGCTGTCGTTCTATCGTGAGCAGCAGGGTGGTGACTATTTCGTGCGTATCTGTAAAGATGGCGGCGATGAGGTTGTACGCTGCAAAATAACATTTATTCAGCGCGAAATACTTGAAAAATGAAAGAAAATTTGGCGGTTTCGTAATAAATTGTTACTTTTGCAAATTGATAATAAAAAACATTGTAATTTAAGGATAAAAAACAAACAGATTATGGCACAAATGAATTTCGGTGGCATCATGGAGACTGTTGTCACAAGTAAAGAGTTTTCATTGGAAAAAGCACGTGAAGTATTGAAAAACGAAACCATCGCCGTTATCGGTTATGGCATACAGGGCCCCGGTCAGGCAGGCAACCTGCGAGACAACGGGTTCAACGTTATTGTCGGACAGCGTGAGGGCAAGACTTTCGATAAGGCAGTGGCCGACGGATGGGTACCAGGCGAGACGCTCTTCTCTATTGAGGAAGCTGCAAAGCGCGGAACCATCATCTGCATGCTTCTCTCCGATGCCGGACAGATTGCTGCATGGCCTGTTATTAAGCCTTACCTCACCCCTGGCAAGACGCTCTACTACAGCCATGGCTTCGCCATCAACTGGAGCGACCGCACCGGCGTTGTTCCTCCAAAGGATATCGACGTGATTCTTGTTGCACCGAAAGGCTCGGGCACCTCACTGCGCACCATGTTTAAGGAAGGTCGTGGACTGAACTGCTCTTATGCCGTTTATCAGGATGCCAGTGGAAACGCTGAGGAGAAGACTCTCGCCTTTGGTATCGGTATCGGCGCAGGCTATCTCTTCAAGACCACCTTCCAACGCGAGGCTGTCAGCGACCTCACCGGTGAGCGCGGATCGCTCATGGGAGCCATCGAAGGACTGCTTGAGGCACAGTACGACGTGCTGCGTGCTCATGGTCACTCTCCCTCGGAGGCTTTCAACGAGACCGTTGAAGAGCTCACCCAGAGCCTTGGCCCGCTCTTCGCACAGAAAGGTATGGACTGGATGTATGCCAACTGTTCGACCACTGCTCAGCGTGGCGCACTCGACTGGGCTCCACGTTTCCGCGAAGCGCTGAAGCCTGTCATGGAACAACTCTACGCTGCTGTTGAAAGTGGCGAGGAGGCACAGCGAAGCATCGACTCTAACTCGAAGCCCGACTATCGCGAAGGACTGGAGAAAGAGCTTGCCGAAATGCGCAACAAGGAGATGTGGCAGACTGGCGCCGTTGTTCGCGAGCTTCGCCCGGAGAACAATTAAATCCAGGTGTTAGGGAGAATTCCCACGCTAACAGACCCAATAGGTTCAATAGTCCAGCAGACTCACCGAACCCAACAGAGTCACCCCCTGCCCTCCCTAAAAAGGTGGGCAGGGGGTGACTCTGTTGGGGCTGTAGGCTCAGTTTTTTACTTTGCTGGTAAACAGATGTGACTTTCGTCAAGGATGATGATTTCTTCGTGAATGAGATATTCGAGTGCAGCATCGAGCTGACGGGTGGGAATGGTCAGCTGGCGCAACTCGGTAACATGGTGAGGCTTATGGTCGGACAAGAAGTCAAGAATGCGCTGGCGAGCCGGTGCAAGGCGGTCTTCTGAGACTTGGTCGGTAGAGTGCTCAAGACAGACGTCGCACTGGTTACATTCGTCGCTGCGTTCTTCGCCAAAGTATCGCAACAGTTGTCGCGAACGGCACATGTCGTCGTTCTCGGCATAGTTGATGATGGCGTTGATGCGTCGCTCGAACTGTTCCTTGCGTTGTTCGTAGGCTTCAGGTGGAATGACGATGTTTTCGGTGATGGCGCGAGGGCGCAGATAGGTGATGTAGGGTGTCTTGGTCTGGGGGATGAAATGCAGGATGTGCTTGTTGCTGAGACTCTTCAGGCTAAGGTATGTCTGCTCGTGAGTGAGTCCTGAACTGTTGGCAATAAGACTTTCGTCGATATAGACATAATCGGCAAACAGTCCGCCGTAGTTGCGAAGCAATGCAGTGATTACGCGGTCTTCGTTGGATGAAAGGTCGTTGAGTTGATACAGCTCGTTGCGGTTAAGCAGGAAATGCAATCGGGCAGCAGCGTCGGGCTCAGTCTCGTATTCTATATAGCCTGCACGTTGCAGGATGTGAAGCGCAGCATCGACATGGATGGGGAAGTGGCGGAAGGTGCGGCAGAACTTGTCGATGTCGAAGGCATGGATACTGCCAGCGCCGCTCTCGGCACCAATCTGATAGAAGAAAGCCAAGTCTTCATAGACTTTTTTGATGTAGTCTTTCTCGGGGAATGTGTCGGCGATGCGCTTGGTGAGTTTACGTCGGTCGCTGCTGTTGTAGAGGAGTACGGCGTATGCTTTCTTCCCGTCGCGTCCGGCACGTCCGGCTTCTTGAAAGTAGGCCTCGATGGAATCGGGACAATCGATGTGGATAACGAGACGAACGTCGGGCTTGTCGATGCCCATGCCAAATGCATTTGTCGCCACAATGACGCGCACGTCATCGTTCTGCCACTGTTGCTGATGTTTGTCTTTGGTGGCGTGTTCGAGTCCGGCATGATAGTGTGTGGCACTGATGCCGGCTTGGTTGAGCATACGGCTGATGTCGACGGTGCGACGACGGCTGCGCACATAGACGACTGCTGTGCCAGGAACCGAATTGAGAATATGGACAAGCTCGGCTTCTTTGTCCTGTGTCCGCCGCACGACGTAGGCAAGGTTGTCGCGCTTGAAACTCATGCGGAAGACGCACTGCTGCTGGAACTGCAGTTTTTGTTGTATGTCGACGATGACCTCGGGAGTGGCTGTGGCAGTGAGAGCGAGGACGGGTACGTCGGGTTTGATGCGGCGGATGTCGGCAATATGGAGGTAGGCGGGCCGGAAATCGTAGCCCCACTGACTGATACAGTGTGCTTCATCGACGGTGATGAAACTGACGTCCATGCGCCGGAACTTAATTTGGAAAATCTCGGAAGCAAGTCGTTCGGGGGCGACATAGAGCAGCTTGGTGCCACCAAGAATAGCGTTGTCGAGCGTGGTGACAATCTCGTTGCGCGTCATTCCCGAGTGGATGGCGGCAGCTTTAATGCCACGTCGCCTCAGGTGGGCTACCTGGTCTTTCATGAGGGCGATGAGAGGCGTGACGACGATACAGGTGCCTTTCTGTGCAAGTGCCGGAACCTGAAAGGTTATCGACTTCCCACCACCAGTGGGCATCAGCCCGAGGGTGTCGTGACCGCTGCCGATGCTCTCGATAATCTCGCGTTGAATGCCGCGAAAATCATCGTAGCCAAAATGCTTATGAAGTATTGCCTTGTAGTCCATCGTTTTTAATGCATAATTCATAATGCATAATTAAGCTGACGCATCAGATGTTATTATGCACTATGAATTATGAATTATGCATTGAAATTGTTATTCCTCTCTTGGTCGTATGTCTTCTATTTGTAGTTGAATGAGGTTGCGTTTGAAGACGTTTTCCTCGATGGTATAGGCAATGTCGAAGGCTCGTTTCGACTTGATGTAGCGTGCCGATGCGCTTTGTCCGAAGGCGATGCCACTGATGACATTGCCCGACTTCGAGTCGACCAGTTCGAGCTTGATGTGCTCCTGGTCGCGCCCGACCACCTTGCTTGTGCCATAGTCGTAGACGGCTTCCGTACAAAATACGGGTTTGGGATTGCAGGGTCCGAAGGGTGCGAAGCGCTTCAGTCCGTTGTGGAGCCGTTTAGCCACGTCGCGGAAGTCGATGACGGCATCTATATTCAGTGTGGGTTCTGTCTGTTCGGGCTGTATGTGTTCTTCCACATATTGTTGGAATCTGCGACGGAACTCGGGAATGTCGGACCAGCGCATAGTCAATCCTGCGGCATAGGTGTGGCCGCCGAAGTTGATGAGCAGATCGCGGCAACTCTTGATGGCGGCGTAAACGTCGAAGCCTGTCACCGAGCGTGCCGAGCCGGTGGCAAAGTCGCCGTCGCGGGTGAGTACAACGGTGGGTCGGAAATAGATTTCCGTCAGGCGCGAAGCCACAATGCCGATGACGCCTTTTTTCCAGTTCTCGTCGTAGAGCACTACACTCGACTGGTGCTTTTGGCTTTCGAGACGAGCAACTATCTGGTTGGCCTCTTCGGTCATCTGCCGGTCGATATCCTTACGCTGTTCGTTGTATTCGTCGATGTGTCGAGCCATTCTGACAGCAGCCTGGTAGTCGCGTTCCACCAGCAGATCGACACTCTTGCGCCCGTTCTCCATACGGCCCGAGGCATTGATGCGCGGACCAATCTTGAACACGATGTCGCTCATGGAGAGCTCGCGGCCGTTGAGACCGCAAACGTCGATGATGGCTTTCAAGCCGATGTTCGGGTTTTGATTGAGCTGTTTCAGTCCGTGGAAAGCCAAGATGCGGTTTTCGTCGGTCACAGGCACGATGTCGGCAGCAATGCTGACGGCGCAGAAATCGAGCAGTGGGATGAGTCGAGAGAAGGGGATGCCGTTGTTTTTGGCAAAGGCCTGCATCAGTTTGAACCCTACACCGCATCCGCAGAGGTGCTTGAATGGGTAGGCGTCATCGGGTCGCTTGGGGTTGAGGATGGCGACGGCAGGCGGCAGCTCCTCGTCAGGCACGTGATGGTCGCAGATGATGAAGTCGATGCCCATCTCTTTTGCCCTTGCGATTTGCTCGTTGGCTTTGATGCCGCAGTCGAGTATGATAATCAGCTTCACGCCAGTCTCGCGGGCGTACTCCAGTCCTTTGTCGCTTACTCCATAGCCTTCGTCGTAACGGTCAGGAATGTAATAGTCGATGTTGGAGTAGAACTGCTGCAGGAATTTGTAGACCAGTGCTACTGCCGTGCAACCGTCTACGTCGTAGTCGCCGTAGACGAGAATCTTTTCTTTGCGCCCCATGGCGTCGTTCAGTCGGTCGACGGCCACGTCCATGTCCTTCATCAGGAACGGATTGATGAGGTCGGCCAGTTGTGGGCGGAAAAACCGTTTGGCTGCGCTCTCGGTAGTGATGCCGCGTCGCAGGAGCAGCAACGCCAGCACCGGTCCGATGCTCAGCTTCTCGCCCAGCTCTTTGGCTGCCTGTTGTTCCTCAGTCGTGGGTGCATTGTAATTCCATTTAAAAAGCATTATATATTTTATTTTTTATTTTCCTCGTTCGGGCCGAAGCGTATTAACCCAACTTAAATTTCGGCGTGTAAAATTACAAATAAAAAATGAGACAGCAATGTTTTTCGTGTGAAAAGTAGTGTTAAAAGATTAAAAGGAATTATTGCTGTCCGCTAAATTTTTTAGCAATAAAAAAATTTAGGCTGAAGCCCTCGCTTGGGTTTCAGCCTTTTTTGTTACCTTTGTTTTTGCAACAA
>CACYRB010000065.1 GCA_902776685.1 uncultured Prevotellaceae bacterium | reverse complement strand
GTCACTCGTATACAGGGGTTCCGCTGCGCTACACCCCTGCCTGTATTCTGCCGTCCCTTCGGGACTTTTCTTAGTGCCAACTGCTATATCATTGCCTAAAAAATAAACGAGTTCTGAAGATTTTGTCCGCTTAAGGACAAAATCGTGTTCTGCTCTCGACTTTTCGTAACTTTAGATAAGTTACTCCGTCTCGGCATAAAAAATAAACGAGTTTATTTTGTTCTGCTCTCGACTTTTCGTAACTTTGCAGCCTTGAAGACATGAAGGAGAAAAAACAGAAACGAAGCGAAGCGCTGCTCGCCGCCATACGCGAAGGCCGCACAATGGGTCGGAGCGACATGCTCAGTCTGATTATCAGCCTGAGTATTCCGTCGATTCTTGCCCAGCTGACCAACGTGATGATGTTCTTCATCGACCAGGCAATGGTGGGCTCGCTGGGTGCCGAGGCGCCGGCAGCCATCGGACTGGTGGAGAGCACGATATGGCTGTTTGGCGGACTCTCGGGTGCGGTGTCGATGGGCTTTTCTGTTCAGGCAGCTCACTTCATCGGTGCCAACGACTTCGTGAAAGCCCGGCAGGTGGTGCGCCACGGCATACTGACCTGTCTGGCCGTCAGTATGGTGGTCATGCTCACGGCAACGCTCATCTCGCAACCGCTACCCTACTGGCTGGGCGGAGGCGAAGACATTGCCGGTGACGCCAGCACCTATTTCCTGATCTTCGCCATGGCGGTGCCCTTCATGCAGATGAACAACCTGGCGGCCTCGATGCTGAAGTGTGAAGGCAACATGCGCGTGGCCAGTGCGCTGAGCGTCACGCTCTGCGTGCTCGACATGTTGTTCAACTTTTTCTTCATCTTCCCCACCCGAGACATTCACTTTTCACTCTTCACTCTACACTTTTCACTTTCTGTGCCGGGAGCTGGTCTGGGTGTGATGGGTGCAGCACTGGGTACGGCTACGGCCTTCGTGCTGACGGCTGTCGTGCAGGGGTGGTTTGCCTTCGTGCGCTCGCCCATTCTTGCCGTGCGCAGGGTGGGCGAACCGTTCCGACTCGTCACCGGCTATCTGAAGAATGCCGTGAAGATTGGCGTGCCGATGGCCTTGCAGTCGGGACTGATGAGCGGCGCACAGATTGTGAGCACGATGATTGTGGCTCCGCTGGGCAACTTCTCTATCGCCGCCAACACGTTTGCCATAACGGCCGAGAGCCTGTGCTACATGCCGGGCTATGGTATCGGCGACGCAGCCACAACGCTTGTCGGACAAAGCAAGGGCGCAGGCCGACTGGAACTATGCCGGTCGTTTGCCTGGATGACGGTAGGTCTGGGCATGGCGGTGATGGCACTGATGGGTGTGGTGATGTATGTCTTCGCCCCCGAGATGATGGGACTGATGACGCCCGTAGCCGAAATCCGCACGCTGGGCACCGAAGCCCTGCGCATCGAGGCCTTCGCCGAGCCGATGTTTGCCGCGTCAATCGTGGCATACTGCGTCTGCATCGGCGCTGGCGACACGCTCAAACCCGCCATCATGAACCTGTTCTCGATGTGGTGCATCCGCCTGTCTATGGCATGGTGGCTGGCACGCGACTACGGCTTGCAGGGTGTATGGTTTGCCATGGCTGTCGAACTGACGTTCCGAGGCATCATCTTCCTCATACGTCTGTGGCGCGGAAAGTGGATGAAGACACTGAAAGCCGAAACAAATTTGTGAATTTTTTGTTACAAAAACATAATATTTTATGCTTAACAACTTGTTATTCATAATTATTTCGTACTTTTGCCACGTTAAATTGCCTTTTTAGGCTCTTATTGTTTTCAATCATCATCAAACAGACAATGAAAAGATTATTTGCATACCTTGTTATTGCCATGGCATCGGTTGGCTGCTATGCCGACGACTATGGCTTTCTGACCTTTGAACAGCAAAGCGGTACGAAGAAATCAATCCCTGCACTCGGCACCAGGATAACGTTTGCCGACGGTCAGGCACTTGCCACCTACGGTGAAGAAACCTATGAGGTGAGCATCGCCGACCTCGCAAAGATGTATTTCTCGCCCGAAGACATCACCACCGGCATCAGAACGGTTAACGGGAGCGATAACGTTAACGGGAACAACACTGCCGTCTACGACTTGCAAGGCAGAAAAGTGGCTGATAATCCCTCATCCCTTGCACCCCTCCCTTGGGGAGGGGCTGGGGGAAGGCTTCATCCTTCATCCAAAAAAGGCATCTATATCGTAAGGAAAAACGGACAAACCTTTAAAACCATCATCAAATGAAACGCATCGCATTCCTACTATACGCCCTTGCGCTGATGATTTCGGCAAAGGCACAGACCTTGAACGTGAACGTCGGACAAGTGACCTACAGCTATAAGAGCAGTCAGACCGGCGACATGACCTACGACGGCAACACCCTGACCATCCTCGGCAAGACCTACAACACTGCCGACATTGCCGACATTACCATCGACAACACCACGGTGGGCGACAGCACCATCAACGTTGTCTATGCCGGCAACGAAGCGAAAGTGAACGTTTCGGGCGACATCGCCAGCATGATTACCGCCGAAGTCAACGGCGCCAATGTGAAGATTGTTCAGGACGCAGCCCTGGAACGCACCGTCAACTATTTCCTCAGCGGCAGCAGCGACAACGGTTCGTTCTACATGGACGGCAACTTCAAAACCAACATCACCCTGAGCGACCTCACCCTGAGCAATCCTACCGACTCGCTCATCTATATCGACTGCGGAAAGAAAATCTACATCATACTTGAAGGCACCAACACACTGGCCGACGGCATCGGCGGCACGCACAACGCCTGTCTCTACTCCGACGGTCACACAGAAATCAAGGGCAGCGGAACGCTCAACATCACTGCCCGCACGAAGCACGGCTTTACCTCCGACGAGCGCTGCGTCGTCTCGGGCGGCACCATCAACGTGCTTGCCGCTCCCGGCGACGGTATGCACCTGAACGAGCGCTTCACCATGACAGCCGGAACCATCAACATCAAGAGCGTGGGCGACGGCATCGACGTGGGATTCCGAGGTGTCAACAAAGGCACAAAAGACCAATATGCATACAACGGCTGGGCGGAAATCAGCGGCGGAAGCATCACACTCAACGTCACCGGCGACAGCTCGAAAGGTCTGAAGGCCGACAGCACCATCGTCGTGAGCAACACCGCCAACATCAACATCACCATGAGCGGCACGTGCACCTACGACGCTGCGACGAAAGACATCAGCGGTACGGCAGCCATCAAGCCCGGCGGTGCCTATCAGCAGACAGGCGGCACCGTCTACCTGCAGCACACCGGCGAGGGCGGACGCGGCATCAATGCCTCCGAAGACGTCACCTTCAGCGGCGGAACGGCTACCATCGTCACCTTTGGCAAAGTCTATGTCTATGGCGCACTTGAGAAGAAAAGCCATGCCGTGAAATCGGATAAGAACATCTACTTCAACGGCGGCGACATTCGCATCGCAGCAGCTCCCGACGACGCCAAGCCGTGGGATGCGGGTTCAAACTGCTACGGCTACATCAACGGCGGAACGCTGATGACCATCGCATCGAAAAAGGTAACGCCCGGCACCGGCTCGAAACAAGGCTACAAGAACTTCTCCAACATCAGCATCACTGCCGGACAGACCTTCACACTCGACGGTCTGACGTTCAACATCCCCAGCATCTACAAAATCTCGAAGGCTGCCGTCATCACGTCGAAGCCGTAAGGAAATTTACCATTTGACGATTGACAATTTATTTGTTATCGTTAACGCTATAAAGGTGAACACATAAATATAAAACAAAGACGATATGAAGAAATTATTTTTAACCACAATTCTGGCTGCGCTTGCACTGACAAACATTCAGGCACAGCTGCTTTACCGCATTTCAGGAAAAGGACTGACCAAGCCTTCCTATATCATCGGTACACACCACTTGGCCAAGGTGGCTTTCATCGACGACATCAAAGGGGCAAAGACTGCACTGACCGATGCCGAGCAGGTCTATGGCGAGCTGGCATGGGACGACATCACGTCGGCCACCGGCATGCAGAAGATGCAGGCTGCCATGATGCTGCCCCAGGGACAGACGCTGAAAACCATCCTCACAACGGAACAGTATCAGAAGCTCGACCAGTATCTCATCAAGACCATGAGCGTCGGACTGAGCCATCCACAGGTGGGAGCCCAGATGCTTGGACTGAAGCCTGCCGCACTGACCACACAGCTCACGCTGCTCACCTACTTGCAGCATCACATGGGCGAGTTCGACCCCAACAACACGTTCGACCAGTATTTCCAGATGACGGCAAAGAAGAACAACGAGTTCTGCGGTGGTCTGGAAACGCTTGACGAACAGATGAAGGTGCTCTTCGACAAACCGATGAACCGACAGGTTGACGAGCTGATGTGCCTCATCGACAATTCCGACTACTATGCGATGAACATGGAAGAGCTGACCAAAGCCTTCTATGCTCAGGACCTGGGCAAGTTGCAGCAGGTAAGCGACGAGAAGATTGGCGGTTCGTGCGACCCCACAGCAGCCGAAGAGGCCGCCCTCATCTACGACCGCAACGCCGCATGGGTGAAGAAGATGCCTGCCATCATGGCCGAGAAATCGACATTCTTCGCCGTGGGTGCGCTCCACCTGCCTGGCGACAAAGGTGTGCTCCATCTGCTGAAGAAAGCCGGCTACACCGTTGAGCCCTACACCGGCAACGAGGCTCCCATTGTCGCAGCCGCCGGTCCGGTTGCCAACAACCAGAACGTGAAGGCCGCCAAGAAACGCGTTGAGGAAATCTATGCCGACGTGTTCGGTGTGTACAATAAAGTCAACGAAACGCAAGACATGAACCTCTTCAGTTCCCGCAGCTTTGAACAGGACTATTGTTCGCAGGTATGGAACAACACCGTAGCGGCTGTGTTGGCTAAAAATGAAAATTTCTTCGATGCCGACTACTGGGTCATGGGACAAGACTGGGACAACGTGGGCATTAAAGACGTGAAGGTTTCAAAGGTGAGCGACACCGTCTGCACCGCTACGCTGAACCTCATAAACTTCGGTGCGAGCCACCCCGTCAGCCTGACGCTGGTCTATGAGCGCGGCAACTGGTTCATCGACAACTTTGTCGACGGACAGGGCGGACTCAACTGGAAGGAGAACATGCTAAACGAACTGAAATAAAGCATAGCGTTATAAAAACGATAAAAGCGGGGAATCACTCCTCGCTTTTTCTTTCTCTCTCCTTCTTTTTACCAATAAAATTTAGCTTTTACCTAATTTGAATCTTGAAGACTTGTATCTAAATCTATGCTTTCTTTTTCTGGGTGCAAAGGTAGCGCGATTTCTGCAGATACAAAAGAATTGCAGACTGTTTTCTAAAATCAGTCTGCAATTCTTGACTTAAGTCAACATGGGGAATTCATAATGCATAATAACATCAGCGTAGCGGCGGTACGACTTTGCCGGGATGATGAATCTCGGCCAGCGTCATGTCGAAGACGAGCACCGAGTAGCCCGGAATGGGGTCGCCGCCCTGTTCGCCGTAGGCCAGCTGGTAAGGTATGGTAACCTCCCAGCGGTCGCCGATGTGCATGTGTTGCAGGGCCGTACCAAATCCGGCGGTCACACCTGCCACGGCCTTTTTTGCCGGCATGGCTGAGGCGGGATTGAAGTTGCCATAATAGGTCTGGTCAAACACGTATCCGTCGGCATAGCTCGTCGAGGGCAGCAACCGGCCGCGATAGTGCACCCGCACACTGTCGGTGAAGAGGGGCAGCTCTGTTCCGGTTCCCTGACTGATGACACGGGCCACGATGTGGTCTTCGGCCTTGTCGGCAGCCGTTTCGCCGACTGTCCACGACTTCAGCACCTTCCACTGCGCGTCGCCGGCAGCCACGCGCTGCTTGGCTGTGGCATAGAGCGAATTGAAATAGGCTTCGTTGGCGGCCCTCCAGTTGGGATATTCGTCCACCTCGTCGTCGCTCTCGCTGCAAGCGGTAAACGCTGTTGCGCCAAGCAACAGGGCAAACATGTAAATCAGATATCTTTTCATTTTTTTGATGTTTTCGACAGAGAGACAAAGAGACATTTTTATTCTTTTCATTTGACTCTCTTCACTTATCACTTCTTAAGCAGTGCGGAGATGCTCACCTTGTCTTCGATGATGTTGCGCAGTTCGGCGATGGGCACGCGCTGCTGCTCCATCGTGTCGCGGTGGCGCAGGGTGACGCAGTTGTCTTCGAGCGTGTCGTGGTCCACGGTGACGCAATAGGGTGTGCCGATGGCGTCGTGGCGACGGTAGCGCTTGCCGATAGAGTCTTTCTCCTCGTAGTGGGTGTTGAAATGGAACTTCAGTTCGTTCACAATCTCGCGAGCCTTCTCGGGCAGACCGTCTTTCTTGACGAGCGGCATGACGCAGCACTTCACCGGAGCCAGAGCTGCCGGCAGGCGGAGCACGGTGCGCGTCTCGCCATTCTCGAGTTGCTCCTCCTGATAGCTGTGGCACATGATGCTGAGGAACATACGGTCTACACCGATAGAGGTCTCGATGACATACGGTGTGTAGCTCTCTCCCGTCTGCGGGTCGAAATACTTGATGCTCTTGCCCGAGAACTTCTCGTGCTGCGACAAGTCGAAGTTGGTGCGGCTGTGGATGCCCTCCACCTCCTTGAAGCCGAACGGCATGCGGAACTCGATGTCGGTTGCGGCATTGGCATAGTGGGCCAGCTTGTCGTGGTCGTGGAACCGGTAGTTCTCTGCGCCGAAGCCCAGAGCCAGGTGCCAAGCCATGCGCGTCTGCTTCCACTGGTTGAACCATTCGAGCTCGGTGCCGGGCGTGACGAAGAACTGCATCTCCATCTGCTCGAACTCGCGCATGCGGAAGATGAACTGGCGTGCCACAATCTCGTTGCGGAAGGCCTTACCGATTTGTGCGATGCCGAAGGGAATCTTCATGCGGCCGGTCTTCTGCACGTTCAGGTAGTTCACGAAGATGCCCTGTGCCGTCTCGGGACGCAGATAGACCTTCATCGCACCGTCGGCCGATGCGCCCATCTCGGTGGCAAACATCAGGTTGAACTGGCGCACGTCGGTCCAGTTGCGCGTGCCGCTGATGGGGCACACAATCTCCTCGTCGAGGATAATCTGTTTCAATTCGTCGAGGTCAGGTCCTTGCATGGCGGCAGCATAGCGTTCGTGCAGTGCGTCGCGCTTCTGCTTTAGCTCCTGCACGCGGGGCGAAGTGGCCAGATACTGCTCTTCGTTGAACGACTCCTTGAAACGCTTGCGGGCCTTGTCGACCTCTTTCTGAATCTTCTCGTCGTATTTGGCTATCTGGTCTTCGATGAGCACGTCGGCACGGTAGCGCTTCTTCGAGTCGCGGTTGTCGATGAGCGGGTCGTTGAACGCATCGACGTGTCCCGATGCCTTCCAGATGGTGGGATGCATGAAGATAGCCGAGTCGATGCCCACGATGTTCTCGTGAAGCAATACCATCGACTTCCACCAATACTCCTTGATATTGTTTTTCAGCTCAACGCCGTTCTGACCATAGTCGTAGACTGCGCCGAGTCCGTCGTAAATGTCGCTACTGGGAAATACGAAGCCATACTCTTTACAGTGGCTTACAATTTTTTTGAAAACGTCTTCTTGTGCCATAAATCTTATATATTTTCGGAAATCTGGGCACAAAGATACGAATATAAATTAAGATATTGCACCTCTGAAGCAGTTTTTTACATTATTTTAGTTCATCGACACCTTATTTTATATAAGGAATCGACTTTTATCCGAGAGGGCGGAAATAAACTGACAAAAGGTGCGACAAGACGAATTGCTCGTTATTGTTCGCCCCACCGACAAGCCTTCACAATGCGAAAGCTAAAGTTTCATAAAGTAATATATATTATTTTACTCAGTAATATATATTATATTACTTGGTAATATATATACTTTTACTCGGTAATATATATTATATTACTTTGTAAAACATATTCTTTTACTTTACAAAACATATTCTTTTACTTTATGGATGCTGATTTGACGGGGTGTGCGAAAGCAAAACAGGGGCACACCGCTCGTGGTGTGCCCCTGTAGAATATCGGGTTTTGTGTGCTACCGGCAGTTTACTTCACGATGAATGCACGTCCGTTCTTCACATAGATGCCCTTCGTCAGCTGTCCCTCGGCGACGCGACGGCCTTGCAGGTCGTAAACCTTAGAATCGAGTTCGTCATCGTTAAGGTTAACGTTCTTGATGCCCGTGGTGTTGGGGTAGATTTTCGATGTGCGATAGATGCTTTCGCCGACTACCATATAGTAGCTGCCCTGCGTGTAGGTGTCGGTGTCGGCGTCGTAGGTATAGACCAACGCACCTGCTCCCACCTGCGGCGTGAACGAGTAGAGGTAGATGGGCTCGCTGCCGTCAGACATACCCATGTACTGCTGAGCCTCGAAGACGATGGTCTTGCCGTCGCTGCTCTTCTGGCCTACAGCCCACAGCTCGGGCTTCTCTACGCAAAGTCCCTGCACGTAGATGCTGACACCGTCGATGCCGACCTTTACAGGTGCGCCGACAATTCCCTCGCTGCCGTCTTCGGTGCTGTAGGGAGTGGCGTCGAACAGGTAGGAAGCGGTCTCGAGATTGGCCGGCGGCGTGACAGGCTGCTGGTCGAACAGCGTGAGCACTGTGCTCCACTCGCTGTAGCCCGTCCACGACAGGTCGTCGCTCCAGAACTCGGCCAGCACACGCACACCACAGGCAAGGATGCCGATGGTGCTCGTCAGCTTGATGGTCGTTCCGTCGATGGTATAGACGATGGGATCGTTGGTGACGACAAGACCACCTTGTGCATTAAACGTGCAGATGGCTATCTGAAGACCGGCCTCCCATGTGGTGCCGTTGGAGTAGGTTCCGCTGCCATAGTAGACATACTGCTTGGTGGGGAAGGTGATGGTGTTGCCGCTGATGGTTCCCTTTATCCAGCTGCCGTTTTTATCGGTGCATACTGGGTCTTTGATATAGACGGTCTGATTGTCGGCAGCGAAACACAGCGTGGCTGTGGTGCCTTCCTGCGAGTCGCCGACAGCCGACTTGTTACCGTCATCATCGGTCTCCACATAGGAGCAGCCGCCACTACGGTTATAGATTTTGATTTCGCCTTCGGGTTGGTCGGTGATAACATTAACGGCGGCGGTGGTCTGGTTCATTCCTTTCACACGCTTCATGCCCTGATGGTTAACGGGGACGTTAACAGGAGCGATGCGATTGTTGACAAGACGCGGCTGTGCGCCGGCCGTGATGGTAGCCACGAGGACTACAAAAAGGAGTAAAATTTTCTTCATACGTTATAACTATTATGTGTGATATTATTGTATTTATGCAATGAAAACGGCTGCAAAATTAACAAAAATCCCGCAATGCGCCATGCTTTTGCGGGATTTTATATTTTAGAAGTTAACTGGAGTTAACTGGAGTTAGCGGACGATAGTCATTGCAAAAGGAAATACTGTTGTCCGTTAACTCCACAGGCTGCAAGCCTGTTAACTCCTATTAACTCCTGCTAACTCCTGACCGAACCGCAGTTCGCAAATTACTATTGTGCGGTGAACGTGCTGACGGCTGTCTTGTTGCTGTCGCCGGTGTGCGACGAGCCGAGGTACAGGCCGTGCCACTCGGTGGTGGCATCGGTGGGCTTCGTCGAGTTGTAGCGTACGCTGTACGACGAGCCTTTCACCATGCCCGTCGCGGTGAGCAGCGCAAGATTGCTCGACACGTTGGCCTCGAAACTGTAGGTAACGAGGTTCTGGCTGTTGGAGCTGACGAGCGAATAGTAGTTGCCTGTCTGATAGCTGATGCTGTTGGTGGTGAGGTAATAGCCCTGCTTGGCATTGGAGATGGTGCTGCCCGAGGAGCCGCCCCATCCGCCGCCACCGCCTTGGCTGCCACCGGCACTGATGCCGATGCCCGTGCCGGTTATCTGGATGTAGGAGTTGTTGTCGCAGTCGAACCCTTCTTCTGCTCCGCCACGGCTGGTGTAGGCAAAGGCCACGCCGTTGCCGATGGTGATGGCGCCAGTCTTGCCGGCATTGGAGTCGATGGCGTCGTTGCCGTTGGAGTAGGCCACGGTGACACCGCCGTTGAAGTAGATGCAGCCTGCCGAGTTGATGCAGTCGTCGTAGCACTTCATATAGTGTTTGCCGCCCTCAACGTAGACGGCCGTCTTCGACTCAAAGCCCTCGGCCTTGTTGCCGGTGGTGGTGATTTCGGTGGTACCGCCATAGATGTAGGCTGCGGGCCACGACTTGATGCCCTTTGCCGCACCGCTGCTGGTGGTGCTGCCGCCCATGCCGCCACCGCCAGGTCCCATGCCGCCACTCGACGCATTGAGCGCACCGCCCGAGGTGGAGATGGTGAGCACGGGCCCGTTGCCGTCGGTCGTGCCCTGCGTGTAGGAGCCTGTCACGTTTCTGACACTGTTACCGCTCTTCTCGCCACTGCCGGCGAGGATGGCCTTGCAGCCCGTGCCGGTGGTGCGGATGGTGATGGTGCCCGCGTTGAGTGCGACATTCTCGCCCTTCATGCCTTTGGGCGAATAGTTGGTGCTGCTGATGACCTGTCCGGCCGAGCTGCTGTTGATGGTGATGGTGCCGCCGTTGGTGGTCAGCTTGTCCTCGGCCGAGATGCCACGCGTGCAGCTGCCGCTGGCCGTGATGTCGAGCGTGCCGTCGTTCATCACGAAGTCGGTGGCCTTCACGCCGGCACAGTAGGAGGCATCGCTGTTCACGATCTGCATGCCGCCGGTGGGTTTCAGCGTGACGCTGCCGCCATCGATGGTGACCGTAGTCTTCGACTTGATGCCCTTGCTCATGTCGCCACTGTTGGCCACGCTGACGGTTCCGCCGCTGATGGTCAGGGCGCCGTCGGCCTTGATACCCATGGCCTTGTAGTCGGTGCCGGTGAGCCCGGTGGGTGTGCCCGTGCCGCTACCGCTGAACGTACTGGTGACGTTGCTGAGCTGATAGGTGCGGGTGGAGCCGCTGGTGGTGTACTGCGAGGAGATGCTGTAGTAGACATCGGTGCCGGAAGAAGGACCGTTGAACGTGGCCGACTGTATGGCATAGGTGCCCTGACGACCAGTGTAGGTATCGCTCTTAAAATAATAGGTGCCTGTGTCGGAGGTCTTGAAATCGTAATAATAAAAGGTGTAGCTGTAGTAGCCCGACGTCTTGGTGACGGTGTTCGACGTGATGTTCTGCACCAGTGTGCCGTCGCTCTTGTAGAGATAGACGTTTTTCCATGCATTGCTGCCGCCACCGCCGCCACCGCTTGTGGGCTTCATGACATAGACTTTATAGGAACCCGTGGTCGAGCCCGAGCTGCTTCCCGCATTCTCGGCCACACCGCCGGCACCGTTGGCCTTGATATCGATGACGGTGGTGGCATCGGCTTCGCTGATGTCGACATTGCCGTCGGCAGAGAGTCCTTTTCCGCCTTCGGCGGTGTTGTTGACGGTGATGCTGCCACCGGTGACGGTGATGTTACCATTGGCCTTGACGGCTGTGCTGTAGCTGATATCGTCGGTCTCGACAACGAGTCCGCCCGTCTGGGTGACGTTGAGCGTGCCGCCCTGCATGAAGAAGTCGCCTTCGGTCTTGATGCCCTTGGCCGCGTCGCCTGTGGTAGCGATGGTGAGCGTGCCGCCCTTGATGAGCACTTCGCCGGTGTTCTCGTCTTCGACCTCGACGACATCGTTATCGTCGGTCTTGAAGCTGACCTGAATGCCGTCGTCGCCGACACCTGCGATGTTCACGGTGCCGCCGTTCATCTGGAAATACTGGTTGACGTTGAAGCCGTCGCCTACAGCACCGAGGATGTTGATGGTGCCTGCGGTTTTCTTGACCTCGACATACTCCTTGCCCCAGAAGGCATGGGCAGAACGACCTGTGATGTTGAGCGTGCCGGAACCTTTGAGTTCGGTGTGACCCTTGACATGGATGCAGGCCTTTTGGTCGCCGCCCTCGCTGTCGACGAAGGTGTTGACGGTGCCTTCGGCCAACTCGATGCTGATGCGCTTACCGTTCTTGATGGTCATGGGCGCACCAGTGGTGCTGGTGAGCGTGACGCCGTTGAGCACCACGCTGGCCTTGAAGCTGCCGTCCATCGAGAACGAGCCGTTGTCGCTTTGTCCTGTGAGCACGTATGAGATTTCCTCGGCCAGATCCTCGTGCTGGCTGATGCTGACGTCGGCACCGACGGCTGTCACGTCGAGGAAGCGCATGGCATTGCCGGCCACCTTCACCGATGCCACAGCGCCGTCGTAGGCGATGCTCACGGTGTTGTCGGCCACTTCGTCGGCATTGATATAAATCTTGTCGATGTCGGCTATTGCAAAGGTCTTGCCATAGATGGTCACCTCGGAACCGTCGACATAGACCATGTCTTTATAATCGTTGATGAGTTGTGCCGCAGGAACCTGATAGATGACTTCGCCCATCTGAATGTTGAGTGTCTGAGCACTCACATAAATACAGCAGAGGACTGCAATTATTGTTGAAACGAGTTTTTTCATTTTACTGCTACTTTATAAGTTCTGCCATTATTCTTTACAACATAGATGCCTTTTTGCTGTGGTGCGGCGGGAAGCTGCCTGCCGTCGGTGGTGAACCACTGTGCAGTCCGTAGTCCGCCGACCTCGTCGGTTGCCACGGTTTCTATGGCTGTGACGGTCTCTTCGGTTTCGGAGAAATACATCTTCGCCATATCGCTCAGAGTGTAGGTCTTGCTGGTGCTGGCATTGGTCACGACAAGCTGACCGTCGGCAAAGGTGATTTGCAGGTCGTCGACGGCAAGCGTCTCTACGTTGCCGGCCGTGGTGACGAAAGCCAAATAGGGGTAGGTGTAGTCATCGGCTTGTACGGAAGTGAACAAGCCGGACAACACGATGGTCATTACAATTATTTTTTCCATAAGCCTGTGCTTTTTTATTAGGTTTATATCTTTAATTTCCATGGCAAAGATAAAGGAAAAGCCCGTTCTTTGAAAAATAATTCAGCGAACGGGCTATTTTATTCAGCGAATATTGATTCAGAATTTGTATTTGTAGCTCAAGCCGAGAACGTGCAGGTCGGGTTCGAGGTCGTCGTCGTTGCTGCCGCGCATGTCCTGGAACTTATAGCTGACGCCGAGGGTGTTCTGCTTGTTGATTTTCCAGTCGGCTCCCACGGTGTAGCGCACTTTGTAGATGTTCCATGCGTTGTAGAGTTCGCCATTGGCGTAGGGCTCAATGGGGCACTTGCGAATGTCGTAGCTGACCTGCAGACGGCTGCGCAGCACGTTCTTGCCCTTGCCGCGATAGGTCTTTTCTTCGTCGTAGACATTCTCTTCCCACTCGGTGCCGTCGGGATTGAGGTATTCGCGTTCGGAGACGGTGCGCGTCACGGTTTTTTCAGGTCGGTAGGTGTACTGCCACCGTTCGCGCAGTGAGATATCGAAACGGCCGACACGTACTTCGCCTGTCAGCGACACGTTGAAGCGATGGCGGTTGCCCCAGTAGCTTGCCCGTTTCTCTTCGTCGATGAAACCGTTGCGCGTATAGTCGCACGAGTAGCGTTCATTCTTGTCGCGGAGCAGACTGTAGCCTGCCGATGCCTTGAGCCACTTGGTGAATTTATATGTTGCAGAAACGCCTGCGCTCCACCGGCTGGTGTGCCCTTGCAACATACGCATCTCACCATCGAAGCCGACGGTGAACTTCTTATTGATTTTCTTGTCTACTTCGATGGAGTGCCACACTCCGAACTTGTCATTTTGTGCGCTGATGCCGATACTGCTCAGCATGACAGCCATGATGATGAATAGTCTTTTCATTTTTCCCAAAGTCTTATCAGATTTTACAAATTTTCAGCAAGGTCCTGATTGCGCAGCTTGATTTTGTTGCTCACGCTGCCGGAAATCTCTCCCTTCTCGGGCTTATAGGTGACACGCAGCATGGCCATGTCGCGCAGCAGGTCGATAGCACCAATCTCGATGTTGACGACGTGCAGCCCAAGCCGATTCTCAATGTCGGCAATGAGCTCTTCGCGCCGTTCGGGCTTGACGAGTTCGATGCGGTCGTATTGTATGAGTTTGGAGTGTTCTATCTTCAGTCGTGTCTCGGTAATCCAGATGGCCAGGATGACAATAATGTCGGTCACGATGATTTCGGCCAAGGTTGCCGAGCTGGCTATGGCATTGACCACCGAGAGCGAGATGATGACAAACAGATAGGTCATCTCGCGCACAGGCATGGCGTCGGTGCGGTAGCGCATGATGGAGAAGATGCCGAACAGACCGATACCGATACCCATCGAGGTCTTTCCTCCGAGCTTGTCGAGTCCGAAGATCATGAAGAAGACAAGGAAGAAGATGGCGATGCTGGTCAGCAGGAAGGTGAAATAGAAATCGCGCCGACGGCTTTTCCTGTAGTAGAGGCGGTCGATGATGAACCAGTTGAAGAATAGGCAGATGACGAATCTGACTATCATCTCAGAAAAGTCTGAGGTAAATAGATGTTGAATATCCATATTTATCTTTATTTAATTTTCTCTATTCTTCATTTGCAGAGCGTAAGATGCGTTCAACGTCGCGCAGTTTGGGCTTGAACCGGTTGACAGGCAACTGCGGATTGGTCATGGCCGAACCCATACAGTACTTGCTGAAACCGTGGGGCATGATGCGCAGCTGCAGGAGCATGTTGAGCACGGGCGAATAGCACAATCCGTCGCGCTTGAGCTCGATGATGACGAGGTCGCCCATGTCGCGCTGCTGTCCCGAGACAAGATTGTTGAAACGCAGCGCGTTGTCGATGGTCAGCCGCTCGGTCTTGGCACGATTGACAAGCGTGATGCGACGAAACTCGTTCTGAATGGCAGGGCGCAGGGTGTCGACGTCGTAGCGCAGATGTTGTTTCAGGAAAGCAAGCTTGTCGGCATCGTCGAGATTCATGTCGTCCACCTGTATGCGCTTCTTCTTTGTGCGACCGCGGTTGTTCTTGGTCTTCACCTCCATGAACTGCAGGTCGGAGTTTACATAGGTCCGGAAGCGCAGCTTCTGTCGCCCGCAGTGCCCCGTCTGGTGCACGCGATACATGTCGAAGTCGTCGGTGTCCCAATAGGTGGTGCGGTAGGGAATGTTGCGCTCGCCCTTGGTCTGCTGCACACGATACTCTCCCATCGCCAGGTCGAGCAACAGCATGAGCCGGCTACGCGTCGTCACAAATTTAGTGTCGATGCGATTCATGAGCTTGATGCCTTTCATCTCTTCAAGCGTGATGGGTTCGAAACGTGTCAACAGGTCAACGAGCATAATAGGTTCTATGAAACTTTGGTGCAAAGATACATTTATTTTCAAAACTATGCAAGAAAATTCAGTGAAACCTTATGTCGAAGATTCAACTCCAAAATGCAACTACGTCTGCAAAGGTATGAAAAAAGTCTGAACCGGAGCCTTGAATCCGAGTTTTTTTCTTGGCCTTGCATT
>CACYRB010000064.1 GCA_902776685.1 uncultured Prevotellaceae bacterium | reverse complement strand
GTAGTTGATGGCTTCGGCGAGGTGGTGGGACTGGATGTTGGGCGAGGCTTCGAGGTCGGCGATGGTGCGGGCAACCTTGAGGATGCGAGAGTAGGCTCGGGCGGAGAGCTTGAGGCGCTCCATCGCCATGCGGAGCATGTCGAGCGAGGCAGCATCGGGCTCGGCAAACTCGTGGAGCATGCGCTCCGTCATCTGGGCATTGCAGTAGATACGGCTCCCGCCTCCTCCCGAGGGGGAGGGGAGCTTGGAGAAGCGTTCGGTCTGGATGTTGCGGGCTCGGATGACGCGCTCGCGGATGGTGGCGGAGGGTTCGCCGGGCTGCATCTGCGAGAGCTGGGCGAAGGGCACGGCCTGTATCTCGCAGTGAATGTCGATGCGGTCGAGCAGGGGGCCGGAGATTTTGCCGAGGTATCGCTGTATTTGTCCGGGGGTGCAGACGCAGTTGTGGGTGGGGTCGCCGTAGTAGCCGCAGGGGCAGGGGTTGCACGAGGCTACGAACATGAACGAGGCGGGGAACTCTACGCTATACTTGGCTCGCGAGATGCTGATTTTGCGGTCTTCGAGCGGCTGGCGCATCACTTCGAGGGTCTGGCGATTGAACTCTGTGAGCTCGTCGAGGAAGAGCACACCGTGGTGGGCGAGGCTGATCTCGCCGGGCTGTGGGTTGACGCCGCCACCGACCAGGGCCACTTCGGAGATGGTGTGGTGGGGTGATCGGAAAGGGCGCACGGAGATGAGCGACGTGCCGCGACGGAGCTTTCCGGCCACGCTGTGAATCTGTGTGGTTTCGAGGCTTTCGGCAAGGGTGAGGGGCGGCAGGATGGTGGGCAGGCGCTTGGCCATCATCGACTTTCCGCTGCCCGGCGGTCCTATCATGATGAGGTTGTGACCTCCGGCGGCAGCTACCTCGAGGGCACGTTTAACGCTTTCCTGTCCGCGCACATCGGCAAAGTCGAGGTCAAAGGCGGTCTGGTGTTCGTAGAACTCGCGGCGGGTGTCGACGCGGGTGGGTTCGAAGGTCTGCCGGCCTTTGAGGAAATCGATGACGTCGGCCATCGATTCCATGCCATAGACGTCGAGGTTGTTGACCACGGCGGCTTCGCGCTCGTTCTGCTTGGGCACGATGAGGCCCTTGAACTTCTCGGCGCGTGCGCGGATGGCAATGGGCAGTGCGCCTTTGACGGGTTGCAGATGACCGTCGAGGCTGAGCTCGCCCACCATCATGTATTGGCTGAGCTGGTCGGCGGGAATGTCGCCGTTGGCGGCGAGGATGGCGATGGCCAGTGGCAGGTCGAACGAGCTGCCCTCTTTGCGCAGGTCGGCCGGTGCCATGTTGACGGTGATGTCGGCATGGGGAAACTTAAATCCGATTTGCTGCATGGCGGCGGCGATGCGGTCGCGCCCTTCGCGCACGGCGGCATCGCCGAGTCCGGTGAAGTGATAGAGCATGCCGGGGATGAGGCTCACTTCAATGGTGATGGTCGTCACATCGAGGCCGTTGACGGCAGCACAGTAGGTTTTTACGAGCATTTTTTAAATTGGAAATTTAGAGGTTAACGTTAACGTCAACGTCAACGGGAACTAATAGCTGAACCGGCGGCCGTTCCACTTCAGGATTTTTTGCTGCTTTCCGCTTTCATACCAGATATTCTCTACGATGTTCTTGCCTGTGCGCGGCAGGTCGTAGTTTATGTAGGCCACACCGTCGCCGTCGTCGGTGCCATAGCGCGTGTCGAAGCCTGGGTCGTCGCAGGGCACCATCGTCTTTGTGGCGTTTGTGTAGCGATAGAACTCCAGACCGTCGAACTGTCCGGGTGAGCATTTGCCGTTGTTGAAGCACGCCACGTTGTAGGCAAAGAGCTTATGCTTTTTGTCGGCCTCGTTCCAGTAGCACATCTCGATGCGCACCAGCCACTCCTCGTCTTTCGACTCGTAGCAGGCGTAGCCGTTTCGCTGGTCGATGGTGAGCGTGACGTCTTCCGGCAGCGGCTCGCCCTTGCGGTAGAGCGTCCAGGCGTATTTAGCGGCATTTCGTGCCTCGTCGAGCACGTCGTCGTCTTCGTTGTAGACGTAGTCGGAGAGGTATGCCCATGCAAGGTCGCTGATGGTGGGACTTGCACCCTTATAGTTCACTCGGATGCTTTCCTGTGCTGCCAGCACCAGTGTGCAGCAGGCAAAAATGGTGGATAATGCAATTCTTTTCATGTCGTTATGTTTTTTAAATGTTGAAAATCTAAAAACTAAACACTATTCCCGTCGACTACTTCGTTGAAATGCTGTTTGCCCCAGTCGATGAGAGCTGTGAGGGCGGGCATGAGCGAGTGGCCCGATTCGGTGAGGGAATACTCCACACGGGGCGGCACCTCGGGATAGACCTTGCGGTGCACGAGATGGCTGCGCTCGAGGTTCTTCAGGGTCTGCGAGAGCATTTTCTGTGAGCAGTCGGTCATCAACCTACGGATTTCGTTGAACCGCAGCACGCCCGTCTTGCTGTTGTGGAGCATGTAGAGCACCAGCATCGACCACTTGTCGCCAAACCGACTCACCACTTGCCGGATGGGACAAGTCAAATACTGACTTCGCAACACGTCGTCGCTGCTCGTCCATTTGAGCGAGCTCAGCGGGTCTTGCTGTTTCGAATCTTTTGTCTTGATGTCTGCCATGAAAAGTTGAGAGGTTGAAAGGTTATTACTCATTAGCGAAGCGCACGGCAAAGGTAACAAATAGTAACCAAGTAACGACATTGCACAATGTTAATCTAAGTTAATGTTGTTTTTGCAGCAGGCCGATAAAATGGCAATTCCTACTATTTGGTAACTATCGCACCGAAAAGTGCCTTCTTGCACGGCATGAAATTTTGCCTTACCTTTGCACCCAGTAAACAACAACATTTTTTAAAACACCAAGCATTATGAAACAGATTGAGACAATTGCCACAGGCAAGAACTACAGCGCAGTGAGCGTTGGTAAGGTGAATGAGATTATCGAGCACGAGCTTCCGATGGGTCCCGACATGACCATTCAGGGCAAGGTTTTTGCCGGTCAGGCTGTGGGCGCAACGGGCAGCGAGCTGTCGTTTCAGACGCTGGTCCCCGGTCAGGACAGCGGCTTCCTGCACACCCACAAGACCCACGAAGAGCTTTACATCATCTTGAAGGGCGAGGGCCAGTATCAGGTTGACGGCGAGATTTTCCCCGTCGGCGAGGGCACCATCGTGCGCGTGGCACCCGACGGCAAGCGTGCGCTGAAGAATACGGGCACGGAGAACCTGACCATGCTCTGCATACAGTACAAGGCCAATACGTTCACCGAGGCCGACAGTCCGATGACCGACGGCGTGATTCTGCAAGACGAACTGAAATGGTAAACCACATGGAAAGGGCTTTGCAGTTTTTTCGCGAGCATGCCGACGTGGCGTTCGCGACATCCGACGGGCAGGTGCCCAAGCAGCGCGTCTTCCGCATCATGAAGCAAGATGGCAACAGGCTCTATTTCGCCACCTCGGTCGACAAAGCTGTGTGGCGCGAGCTGACAGCCAACCCCAACATTGAGATTCTGGCAGCCGAGGGCGACGTCTCGGTGCGCTGTTCGGGCATGGTGAACTTCGACGTGGACGACGACATCAAACGGTGGATTTACGACCACAACCCCGTGCTGCCACGACTCTACGACGGCTACGACAAGCTTGCTTACTTCTGCCTGCCCATTGCCGAAATCGACTATTACGACCTGACACCCACCCCGCCGGTGCTGTTACATTTCGACCTCATGGCAGGGGAAGTGGAAAAGGTGAATTAAAAGGTGAAAAGGTAAAAAAGTAAAAACGCACTTTTTTACCTTTTAATTTTTTTTTGTATCTTTGCATGGTTGCTTGGAAAGGGTATTCCATACCGTGCGACCCCAAACGATACCGATACCCCAAACGTATCGTCTTAACTCCTTAACTCCTTAACTCCTTAACTCCTGATTTCAACTCATGACAAAGACAGAAGAACAATTCAATGCAGGCGAGGCAACCAAGATGACCATCTGGGGGCTGCTGAAGAATATCATTCCATACGTGCTGCCCTATAAGTGGCTGGTGACCGTCACGCTGGTGCTGACGCTCGTGGGTTCGCTCATGGCGCAGGTGAACGCTGTGGTGCTCGACCGTGCCGTCGACAGCATCAACGCGCTCATTCAGCAGCCTGGCGGCTTCTCGTGGGGAGCGGCAGTGCGCATCCTGACCGTCATCAGCATCATCCTGCTGGGCAAGGAGGTGGTGGCCGCCGTGGTCACCTTCTTCCAACGCTACTATGGCGAGCGCATGCGCATCATGGTCAGCCGCGACCTCTCGCTGCGGGTGGTGGAGCGCATCCTGTCGTTCCGCATGGCGTTCTTCAGCGGCGAGGGCAACGAGACGGGCCGCCTGCAGTCGCGCATCGACCGCGGCATCATGAGTCTGTCGAACACGGTCAACAATTTCTTCATCGAGATTCTGCCGCTGTTCACCAGTGCCGTGCTGGCCCTGGCGCTGATGTTCATGGCCAATGTCTACGTGGGGCTTGTGGCCTTGTGCATCGTGCCCATCTATTTCTATGTGACCTATATTCAGGCCAAGCGCATGAAGGGCGGGCGCCGCAGCATCTTCGGCGGGCATCAGGCCGTCAGTCAGGGCATTCTCAACATCATCGAGAGCATGACCGTCATCAAGTCGTTCAACCGCGAGCAGATTGAGGCCGACCGTCAGGCCGACCTGCAGCGCACCATGACGGGCCTGCAGCTGAACATGCGCAAGCAGAGCTATATGTTCAACGGCCTGAAGAGTTTTCTCGAACAGATAGGCACCGTGCTCATCATCATCCTCACGGCCTACCTCGTGCTCATCGACTACCCCGGCATGACGATCGGAAAAATCATGTACCACGTCATGCTCTTCGCCAACGTGAGTGCGCCCATCCGTCAGCTGCACCGCATCTACGACGACATGAACGATGCGCTCATCTATGCCGAGGGATTCTTCGGCATCCTGCAGGCCGAGGGCGAGGTGGAGCCCACCGGCTCGCACCGTCCCGAGACGGTGGAGGGCACGTTCGAGCTGAAGCACGTCGACTTCACCTATCCCGGCGGCACCCATGCGCTGACCGACGTGTCCATGCGTATCGACGGCGGAAAAATCACCGCCCTCGTGGGGCTGAGCGGAGCCGGCAAGACTACCATCGTGAACCTGCTCGACAAGTTCTACCGTCCCGACAGCGGCATCATCGCGCTCGACGGCGTCGACGTGAACCAGTGGGACACGCAGTGGCTGCGCGACAACATCGGACTGGTGTTGCAGAAAAACCACATCTTCGACGGCACCATCGAGGAGAACATCAAGTATGGCAACCCCGACGCCACGCACGACGATGTGGTGTGGGCCGCCAAGCAGGCCTTCCTCTACGACCAGGTGGCCGACCTGCCCAACGGCTTCAACACGTCGGCCCTGCAGCTCAGTGGCGGACAGCAGCAGCGCGTGGCCATCGCCCGCATGTTCATCAAGAACCCGCCCATCATCTTCCTCGACGAGCCCACCGCCAGCCTCGACGCCATCGCCACCGAGCAAATCAAGGCCAGCATCGACGCCATCAAGCAGGGGCGCACCGTCGTCATCATCTCCCACAACATCGGTCAGATTATCGACGCCGACCAGATCTACGTGCTCGAGCATGGGCGTGTGGTGCAGCAGGGCAGCCCCGACGAGGTCTACCGTCAGGGCGGACTCTACAAAGACATCTTCGACGCCAGCGCCCGCAGCATGAACGTCGACAAGATTGCCGACACCATGAACAACTAAAAGGCATCATTTTTTGATACCATAAAAAAATGCTACTTTTGTTTTCTTTTACAAAAGTAGCACCTATTATTTGAAAGTAAAAATACCGTTTTTTTTAAGAATATCTTGGATATGGATTGCTTTCCAAAATCTTCACAATGAAGCTCTTCTTTTTTCTCGCTCGTTTTATCTCTCTTTTTCTTTCCAGTTCTCTTTCTATCCTCTCCTTTTCCTCCTTAGACAAAGAGAACTCGCCGCTGACCGCCGCCATAATGAGACAGAGGGCAGTCAATATGCCTGTGATGATGAGAATTATTGTCATAATGTTTCTTTTGTTTTCACCGCAAATTTAATATTAATTTTTGGTTTACGCAAGGGAAATTCCCTATTTTTTCTGTGTTCTTCGCAAGCGAAGCGTACTAAAGAAACGATTACAGCCGCTGCATATTTTTTTCTTTACACTTTTTCACAATTCGACGATTTGTTTTAACACGAATTTTGCGTTCTTTGAAAATTATTTTCCCATGGTCGTGAATTTTTCAAGCACGCGTGTGCAATTCTCTAGCCCTCTAAATTAAGGATGAGAGATGTGAGATGAGGGGTGAGTGTGCAATCTTGATTTTGCGAAAGATATATGTTTGGGGTTGCAAAAGATAAGCTTTCGCCTTCTAAAAGACCGTCTTTTACCATGCAAAAGACCGTGTTTTGCAACCCCAAACATATATCTTTCGGAAGTGATAAGTGAAAAGTGAAGAGTGAAAAGTGGGTGAAACGGGCGGAAAAGGACAAAATTCCGCGCTAAAATGAAAAGTTTACTCAACAAAATCCGTTAACATTTCGGGCGCGGAATTAAGATTTTTTAAGGCTGACGATTTTTGCTTCGCCGTTGTAGGTCACCACCTTGTCGAATGTGGTCTGGCGCTCGTCGCCTGTGCCCTTCTCGGGTGTGACAACCACGATGTGGAAGGTGCGCTGGCCGAGCATGCCCGTGTATGCGCCACGTCGCTCGCCGATGGTCAGCGTCTGTGTGGCCTCGTCCCACTGCATCGGAATCTCGGTGTAGTGGCCCTGCTCGTAGCCGTAGCCTTCGAACTCGTCTTCGTAGAGGGTGAACTGTCCGTCGGCACCAGGGTAGACGCGCAGCTCGAGGGTGTCCCAGGGCTTCTCAGTGCTGTATTGCACGTCGGGGCCGATAGGCACAATGCTGCCTGCCTTGACGTAGAGCGGCATGATGTCGGCCGGAGTATTCTTGAAGATGCGCTGGCCGCCTTCGTGGGTGTAGCCCGTCCAGAAGTCAATCCACTTCGTGCCGTTGCCGGGCAGATAGACGTCGCGGCCGATGACACCGTCCTGAACGACGGGAGCCACGAGGAACGACTGTCCGAACATGTATTCGTCGGTCACGTCCCAACCGCCTTCGTCGGCGGGGAACGCCAGCGGAAGGGCGTCCATGAAGACGGCCGACTGGGTGCGCACGCGGTGGGCCGTAGCATAGAGGTAAGGCAGCAGGGCATAGCGCAGGCGGATGTATTTCACGATGTTGTCGTATTCGCCAAAGGCATCGCCGGCAGAGCCAAACTGCCAGGGTTCGCGCGGGGTGCCTGTGCCGTGGAAGCGCATCATCGGCGTGAAGCAGCTGAACTGCGTCCAGCGGGTGAACAGCCGGCGGTAGGCGGGGTTGCTGACGCCGCCTTTGTAGCGACCGAGAAAAAAGCCGCCCGTGTCGCTGTTCCAATAGGGCAGGCCCGTGGCCGACACGTTGCAGGCGGCAGCAATCTGATTGCGCAGCACGTCCCATGAGGCCGTGATGTCGGCACTCCAGATGAAGGCTCCGGTGCGCTGCATGCCGAGGAAGCCGCAGCGCGTGAGGATGCTGGTGCGCTTGTCCTTCAGCTCGGGCTGGGCACGATGGTGGGTGGCCACGCCTTCAACGGTGGCGAGCGGGAACACGTTGCGCAGTGCGCGCCACGTCTCGCCGTACTTGCTGACGTGGTCGAAGTCGGACTGCTCGCCGAAGAACTCAGGGTCGGTCATGTCGAGCCAGTAGGCATCGACGCCCTTGCTCATGATGCCGTCGTAGAGGTAGCGCCAGTAGATGTCGCGAGCCTCAGGCGAATAGAGGTCGTAGATGCGCGCCCCGGTGTTGAGCGGCCACGTGTTGCCGGGCAGCAGCAGACCCTTCTCCTGAAACTCGGCAAAGGCCTTTGTCTGCGGTCCGAACGTTGTCCAGACGGAAATCATCAGCTTGGCATTCTGGGCATGCACGTAGTCGATCATCTCCTGATAGTTGCTGTAGGTGGGGTTGAGGAACTCCATGGCATTCCAATAGGAATTGTCGCCCCAGTATTGCCAGTCTTGCACCATGCAGTCGATGGGAATGTGCTGGTCGCGGTAGCGCTTCAGCACGTCCATCACCTCTTGTGCACTCGTGTAGCGTTCTTTGCTCTGGTAGACGCCGAAGTTCCAGAGCGGCGGCAGCTCGCACTGTCCTGTCAGGTTGCGCAGGCTGCGCTGCACGCCGTCCTTGTCGTCGGCGCTGAGCACGTAGTAGTCGATGGCGTTGCCGGTGGAGCGGAAGCGCGTGCCGGTAGTATTGTCGGTGAACGTGGTGGGCGAATAGTTGTCCCAATAGAGCGAATAGTTCTTTGAAGAGAGAAAGTAGGGGATGGCGATGCGGCGGTTGTCTTGCTCGAGCACGACGCTGGTGCCGCGGCGGTTGAGCATGCCGTCTTGCAGCTGCCCCATGCCGTAGATGCGCTCGTCGCCGTCGAGCAGGAAGTCCTGCGTCAGCGTGAACGAGTCGAACGGCCCGTCCTTCGTGGCTGCGAACTGATGGTCCTGCTCGCCGATGAGCTGACGACCGTCGGCCCTGAGCACGGTGGCGAGCCCTCGGTTGACATTGTAGCTCACACGCAACTTCTCGGTCGACAGTGTCACCACGCCGTCCTGCTCTTTATAGCTGATGGTCAGTCTGGTTTCGGGCTGCTGCAGGATGACCCAGCTCTTGCGCTGATAGTCGGCATCCATGCTCTTGCAGATGCGCACGATGCTGTCGTTGTAGAAGGTGATGTTGATGTGCTGGTCGTCGAACAGGGCTTTCAGTCCGTTGTCGGTCTTCTCCCAACTGCCCGTGTGGGTGCCCTCGTCCTTGGCATCCATCACCGTGCGCAGATGCAGCACGATGTCGTAAGCACCGGTATAGTCGGTGTTGCCCACGGCGGCAAGGTCGGTGCTGGCCTCCATGACCGCCGCGTAGAGCGCCTGCCGGCGGGAGTTGCTGGCGTTCTCGTCGGCTGCCATGGTCTGCATCTTGACCATCATCGACTGCGCCTTGGTCTTCACGGCCTGCGTGAGCGTGGCGTCGGTGAAGTTCAGGCGTTGCATCAGGGCAGGGTAGAGGCAGGCTGCCTCGTAAGGGGCATAGTAGCTGACATCCTTCAGCACGCCGGGCGTTCCGGTCTGACGGGCGGTCAGTCCGGCTGCCAGGATGAATCTTGTGCCGAGACTGCCGATGACCAGCTGCTCCTGATTGAAGTTGAAGGCTTGCGACATGGTGGAGATGGTCTTCAGGTTCCACACGTAGAGGCAGTCGTTGCCCGAAGTGACGGTGAAGCTGGGGTTGTCGGCTCCGTTGTGATAGCCGTTAATCCACCATATCACGGCCGAACTGGGTGTGGTCTGCAGGTTTGCGCCACGCATCACGAAGAGCGTCTGGTCGTTCTCGATGAAGTATGAGCGGTCGGTGCCCTTAGCCATCTCGAAGGCCACGTTGTTGTTGCCGCTGGCATTGACAGAAAACGTGTTGGCCCGACGGTCGTAGGAGAAGGCCGATTGTGGGGCGCGGCTGTTGTCGGTCGACACAAAATCGGTACAATAAAACCGGTAGCGCGTCTGACTCTGGGCCATCACTGTAGCAATGACGGCTAATATAGTAATAAGTAGTTTTTTCATATTGTATTAGGTTTGAAGATTTCAAGGTAGAGATTGATTTATCACTTAGTTTGTTTTCTCGATGCGATGTGCTGTCTCAGCTAAGGGGGTGGTAGTGTCAGCGCAGCAGCTGCCGGATTTTTTCGCGCAGCTGGTCGGTCGACAGGCTGCGGGCCACGACGCGGCCATGTTGCAGCACGATGTTGTCGGGCACGGTGCTGAGTCCGAGCTGCTGCACGGCCTTGCCTTCGAAGAGCATGGGGTCGCAGATGTTGGTCCAGCTGAGCGTGTCGCGCTTCACCTGGTCGTCGCAGAGCGTGCGGTTGCCGTCGAGGTTGAGGCTGAGCAGGGCCAGTCGGTCGCCGGCCGAGCGGCGCTGTTGCTTGAGCATGCGCTGCTGCATGCTGCTCTCCGGGCTCCATGTGGCCCATGTGCTGATGACGGCGACAGGTGCTTTCAGAATGTCGGCCGACTGCTGCGGAACGTGCGAGGCGGTGAGCTGTTGACCTGGTGCTGTGGCCTTAAGCGACTGCAGTTGTGTGCTGAGTCGGCGCAGATAGTTGTTGTCGGGCTGATGCCGGAGCATGATGTCGATGAGTCGTGAGGCCTCTACATGGTCGGGCTGTGATGTCTGAATGAAGTATTTGCTGACGATGTAGGTGCCGACGATGGATTGCGGGTGGTCTTCGATGAACTGGCTGGCATATTTGATGATGTCGGGCGGCGACGCATTGGCAATCTGCTCACGAAAGGCATTCATGAGCTTGTTGTCCTTGGTGCCGGTGACCTGCATCTCTTTCAGATGTGAGGCGTCGCCTCTGATGCTGACGCTCTTGCCGGGTTGGGCAAAGACGGGCTGTTCGGTGAAGTTGGGGAAGACAATGAGCAAGGTCATCGGATGGTCGCAGGGTGTCTCGTAGGCGAAGCGTCCGGCTTCGACCTTGATGGTGTCGACCTTTCCCGTCATGCCGTCGGGACTATAGATGTAGAACTCGCTCTGTCCGATGTGCATGAGACGTCCCTCGAGCCGGAAGTGTCGGCTGTCGGTGCCGCAGGAAAGCAGGAACATGCAGAATGCAAGTGCAAATGCTAATGGAGACTTTTCACTTTTCACTTTTCACTTATCACTTTTTCAGGATGCTCAGCTCGATGTCGTTCTCGGCATAGGTTGCCAGCGACGGGTCTTTCTCGAGTGCATCCTTGAGGTTGGCCGAAGCAGCATACTGGTTTCCACGACGGGCAGCCAGCACGGCACGCAGATAGTCGGTCATGGCGTTGGACTGCTGAATCTTCTCCAGCGTCATGGCGGCGTTGCCGTAGTCTTTATTGAGCAGCTGGGCGAGGGCGACGTTGTTAGTGGCGAGGCCCGACATCTCTTTGACGGCCTGTGCATAGTTGCCCTTGGCAATGCTCAGGATGCCCATGGCTTCGGCGACGTTGCCGGTGCGGGTGGCTTTGGCAATGTTGGCTTCAGCCTCGGCCAGGTTGCCGGCCTTCAACTGAAGGAGTCCGAGGTTGGCCAGCGGTTCGGCGGCATTGGGATTGATGCGCAGAGCTTGTTGGATGTAGTTCTTGGCGGTTTCTTCCTGTCCCTGTGCAAGGGCAAGGGTGGCCAAGTTGTTGAAAGCGCGGTAGTCCTGAGCGTAGAGCTGGCTGGTCTTTTCGTAGACAGTTTTCTTCTCGGCAGCGCTGTTCTTTATGGCAGCGAGATAGAGCAATTCGTCGGCCGAGAGTTTTTCGGGCTCGGCGTTGAAGGTGCGCTCAATCTCTTCGTCGGTGCGGCCGATGGTCTCGTAGTTGATGATGAGACGCGAGCGGCGCAGCTCGGGCAGGATGCCCGTGGCCAGTTCCTGGAAGCCGGCACTCATGTTGCGGATTTGCTGTTCGCGCTCGGCCGGGTCTTTATACATGGAGAGCACGCGAAGAATGACATCCTTGTCTTGAATGTTGGAAGCCTGCACGAGTTGCTGGAAACCTTCCCAGTCTTGTGCGGTGTAGCGGGCATTGACGTCGATCTGCTGCAGACCCGTCTGCTTGAGTTGTTCCTTGACGTAGCCTTCCGACACATCCTGACGGCGGTTGGCCAGACGGTCGTTGTAGCTGAATCCGCCTTCGGGCGAAGCATAGGCCTGCACCTCGACGTTCTTGATGTTGAGGCGTTCGCGGTCGGCGTTGATTTGCTTGAGCAGGCGCACAAACTCCTGCACCGAGTTGTTCTGCAGCTCGCTCTTGCGCAGGTTGGCCTCGTTGATGAGGAACTTGATGTTGGCCTCCTGACGCAGCTGACGAGTGTGCTGGAACGAGTCGGGTGCAAGGCAACCGCCGTCGGAGAACATGGTGAGGCGATAGAGTTCGGATGTGGCAACAACGCCGTGGGCAATCTTCACCTCGGGAATGTTCACCTGCTTCTTACCCACGCGGGCATTGAACGTCAGGTAGAGGTCGCTGTTCTGGTATTCGGGTTGATAGGCGAAGTTGGCCTTCATGGTGTAGCGGCCACCCAGACGATAGGAGATGGTCTGGTCGTTGCCCATCACCTTCTCGCCCTGGAAGGTGTAAGGCTGGCTCTGTTGGCGGGCCGTGGCTGAACGCAACTCGGGAGTGACCGTGACAACGGCTTTCTTCTTCATGTATTTTTCGGGAAACATGCTGCTGATTTCAACAGGCACTTGTCCGCCTTTCGATGCCAGAGGATCGGGTGTGACGGTGAAGTTGTCGGCCGACAATGCACCCAACTTGCCCGAGCAGGCGGTGAGAACGAATAAGGCAAATGCAGAAAGAGTGAAAACAATAGTTTTACGCATAGGAAAAAATTTTTAAGGTATTGTGTAAAAAAACAAAAGGTGCCTCGAGCGGGACTCGAACCCGCACAGCCATCACTGGCCAAGGGATTTTAAGTCCCTCGTGTCTACCAATTCCACCATCAAGGCTCCCATAAAGATGTGAGCGGAAAACGGGACTCGGACCCGCGACCCCAACCTTGGCAAGGTTGTGCTCTACCAACTGAGCTATTTCCGCTTATTCCCAAAAGTGAGTGCAAAGTTACGGCTTAATCTCGTAACTGCCAAACGATTTCACGTTTTTTAGCGTTTTAATCCCCCACCCTCATCTTTCATCCCTCGTCAGTTGTGGACGATGAGAATGCTGCCGTTGTATTCTGCGCGGTAGCGGATGAGTTTCATACCGTCGGAGTTGGGATAGCCGTTGTTGTTGAGGTCGTACGACCGTTTGCAGTTCTTGCAATAAACCCACTGTCCGTTGTTGGCCCATGCGAGCGGATAGCGGTAGAGGTTGCTCTCAGCCATGCAGTTGGGGCACTGATGGTCGAAAGCATAGAGGCCGTTGCCGAGGCTGCTGTAGCCGATGATGAGTCCGTTGTAGGCCCCGAGGGCATAGGTGATGCGGCTCTCCTTTTCGGTGGTAAGGGCATCTTCGCCCTTGGTCTTCCCGTCGTTCAGTTCGGAAAGAACATATCGCACACCATTGCGGCGCTCCGTGCTGACATAGACGAAAATGCCGGAGGCCAGCGGGTTGAGCGCATTCTTGATGATGCTCACGTTGTGCACCTGGGCATCGAAAAGGAAGTAGCATCGGTAGTCGAGCGAGTATTCGTTTTCGTTGTCGCTACACGAGCAGAGCAACAGCAGGCTTGCCAGTGCGCAGAAAAGGACAGATTTCTTCATTTCTTCTATTTTTAGTAGGGCTTATCGTGCTTATAGGTTATGGTCTTAACGGCCTTTGAGTTTCTCAATGGCCTGTTCCACGCGGTCGAAGTGGAACTCGGCAAAGAGCGAGTCCATGAGTGCGGAAATGCGGTCGTTGCAGAGATTGCCGATAGAGCCTTCGTGGGTGTGGGCGATGTTCTTGTCGGGCACAAACTTGCCGGCCTCTATCTTCAGACCCACTTGCTTGTAGGCGTCGCGGAAGGGCACGCCCGAGGCTGCCAGACGGTTCACCTCCTCGACCGAGAAGATGGGGTCGTACATGGGATTGTCGAGGATGTCGGGGTTCACCTCGATGCGGTTGATGATGTAGGCGGCCATCTGCAGACAGTCGTTCAGTTCGTCAAAGGCAGGCAGGAACACCTCTTTTATAATTTGCAGGTCGCGGAAGTAGCCCGTGGGCAGGTTGTTCATGATGAGCACCACCTGCTGAGGCAGGGCCTGCAGCTTGTTGGCCTTGGCGCGAATCAGCTCGAACACGTCGGGGTTTTTCTTGTGGGGCATGATGCTCGAACCCGTGGTGCACTCTTTCGGCAAGCGCACGAACCCGAAGTTCTGTGAGTTGAACAGGCAGGCGTCGAAGGCCAGTTTGGCAATCGTTCCGGCGACGGAGGCCAGTGCGAACGCCACGTTGCGCTCGGTCTTGCCGCGGCCCATCTGGGCATAGACCACGTTGTAGTCCATCGAGTCGAAGCCCAGCAGGTCGGTGGTCATCTGACGGTTGAGCGGGAAGCTGGAGCCATAGCCTGCTGCCGAGCCCAGCGGGTTGCGGTTGGTCATGCGCCATGCAGCCTGCAGGAAGAGCATGTCGTCGCACAACGACTCGGCATGTGCACCAAACCACAGGCCGAACGACGAGGGCATGGCCACCTGCAGGTGGGTATATCCTGGCATGAGCACGTCTTTATATTGCTCGCTCTTCTGGATGAGTTCGTCGAAGAGCGTCTTCACGTTCTCCACCACACCGCGCAGGGCATCGCGCGTAAACAGTTTCAAATCCACCAGCACCTGATCGTTGCGCGACCGGCCCGAGTGTATTTTTTTTCCCATTTCACCGAGATTTTTCGTCAGCAGCAGTTCTACTTGCGAGTGCACATCCTCCACGCCGTCTTCAATCATGAAACGGCCTTCCTCGGCCTCGTGATAGATGGTACGCAGTGCTGCGAGAAGCGCCGTGAGCTCATCGCTTGTGAGCAGGCCGATGCTTTCGAGCATGGTGATGTGGGCCATTGAGCCCAGCACGTCGTACTTGGCCAGATAGAGGTCCATCTCGCGGTCGCGACCAACGGTGAACCGTTCTATCTCGGACGTCATCTCATAGTTCTTTTCCCAGAGTTTTGTCGCCATAGCGTTTCGGTTTTGTCAGCCCCCTAAATTAGGAGGTCTCTTTGAAATCTAATATTGTATCTTCTGCAGTGCGTCGGCAATCTTCTCAATACCAGCCTCGAGCGGTTTCGACACCATGCCCTTGACGAAGGGGTTGAGCTCGGCCTTGATGACGAGGCGCATCTTGCAGCTCACCTCGCTCATGGGCACCAGTTGAATCCAGAAGTTGAAGGGCATGGGGCTCTGCTGGGTTTCAAACTTGATGGTCTTCGGCGGCACGCGGTCGACGATGCGCAGACGGATGTCGCCAGCCATGGGAATGTTGATGCCGATAGAGTCGTGGTCGAAAGAGAGTCCGGCCAGTTTGTCGGCAGGGATGTGACCTTTCATGCGCTCCAGGTTTTCCAGGTTGCTCAGCGTTTCGTAGACGCGCCACTGCGGTGCGTCAATCTGTCTTACAGAACTTTCAAATGTTGATGTCATAATAACTTTTGTTTTTTATAATTCCGGGTTCTCCGGGATTTCCAGAATCTCCGGAAAATCCAGAAAAACCGGAACCTTCGGGTTTCCTAAATCATGATTATTTTCTCCACTCCGACGGATTTTTCCGCCATTCTTTCAACGTCTCGATGTCGCTTTCCGAGACATAGCCCGATGCGACAGCTTCGCTGATGAGGTGGTCGTAGTCGCTCAGCGTGTCGAGCACGATTCCGGCTTCCTTGAAAGCCTCTTCGGCCTGAGGAAATCCGTAGGTGAACGAGGCCACCATGCCCAGCACCTCGACACCCGCCTGACGCAGGGCGTCGACAGCCTTCAGCGACGAGCCGCCGGTCGAGATGAGGTCTTCCACCACCACCACGCGGGCACCTTTCTTCAGCTCGCCCTCTATCTGGTTGCCCATGCCGTGGTCCTTTGGCTTCGGACGCACATAGGCGAACGGCAGGTTCAGCTCGTCGGCCACCAGTGCTCCCTGTGCGATGGCACCTGTAGCCACGCCGGCAACAGCCTCGACCTCGGGCCACCGGCTGAGAA
>CACYRB010000063.1 GCA_902776685.1 uncultured Prevotellaceae bacterium | reverse complement strand
CTCAGGACTGCATGCATCCATTGTTCGTTTTTAGAAATTTCTCAGGTTTCCAGGTCTGAAACAGATGAACTGCACAAGCACTTCTTTTTGCTATTTTTTGTTTTCGATAAATCGCTCACGCTCGGAAGACTTCTATCAAGCTTGGTCTTCTCTCGCTTACTCACGATTTTCTGCTGCAAAGTTAAGTAAAAAAATGCTATCTCAAATATTGTTTTCCCTATTTTTGCGTAGGGAAATTCCTATGTTTTGTCGGCAACGTGATAAATGTAGATTGTGAATAAACCTTTCAAATGTTAAATCGGAGGGTGAAATTTTTGGTGAAAAATTGTAAGCGGAGGGGTGGAAAATTGGGCTTTGGCGGGCGATTTTTTTGTTGAACGGAGTGCGATTTGGGGTTGTCGATTTGCGAAAGATATATGTTTCGGGTTGCAAAAGACAAGGTTTTGGCGTGCGAAAGACGGTCTTTTGGCGGGTGAAAGCTTAGCTTTCGCGAGCGAAAGATATACCTTTCGGAAGTGAAAAGTGAAAAGTGATGAGTGAAAAGTGACGCAACAGGCTGATTTGCAGGGAGATAACAATCGGTGCGGATTTTGGCAGTTTTGCTTACAGATTTAGTCGTCGTCGGGAAATTTCGTAATTTCGCGGAAGTGAAATGTTAAAAGAAAATCGCGATTTGTTAAAATGTGTAGAACGAATGAGCGGTGTTTTTGGGTGGATGGGGCGTGCGGGATGGTACGAAATTAAACGGCGATTCGAAACATTGGTTTCCATTTTTTTGGGGAAGACGAAAAAAGTTTGTATTTTTGCAGGTTGAAAATAAACCATTTATGTCAAAGATAGAAATTAGGAAAGTTGCGTCTAAAAAAGATTTAGAGACTTTCATCTCGTTTCACTACGATTTGTATAAGGGCAATGCCTACGATGCGCCGACGCTGTTCAGCGCCGACCTTAACACGCTGAGCAAGGACAAGAATGCCGCCTTCGACTTCTGCGAGGCCGAGTATTTCCTGGCCTACAAGGACGGTCGGCTGGCGGGTCGTGTGGCTGCCATCGTCAACCACAAGGCCAACCGGCGCTGGGAGCGGCAGAGCGTGCGCTTCGGATGGATCGACTTTGTCGACGACCTCGAGGTGTCGCGTGCGTTGCTCAAGGCCGTCGAGGACTATGGTCGCGAGAAAGGCATGACCGAGGTCATCGGACCGTTGGGCTTCACCGACTTCGACCCCGAGGGCATGCTCACCGAGGGCTTCGAGGAGCTGGGCACCATGGCCACCATCTACAACTATCCCTACTACCCGCAGCACATGGAGCAGCTGGGCGGCTGGGAGAAAGACAACGACTACGTGGAGTTCAAGGTTCACGTGCCGAAGGAGGTGCCCGAGAAGATGCGCAAGATCTCGGAGATGATCATGAAGCGCTACAACCTTCACATTCGCACGCTGACGAAGAAAGAGATCTTCGACGGCGGCATGGGCCGGAAAATCTTCGAGCTCATCAATGCGACTTTCAAAGACCTCTACGGCTTCTCCGAGCTATCCGACAAGCAGATCGACCAGTATGTGAGGCAATACCTGCCCTTCGCCGACCTCAACCTCATACCCATCGTGGAAGACTGGACCACCGATGAGCACAGGCTTGTCGGCGTGGGCATCACCATCCCGTCGCTCTCGCGCGCCCTGCAAAAGTGTCGGCGAGGCAGCCTGTGGCCCTTCGGCTGGTGGCACATCCTCAGGGCGCTGAAGTTCCACAAGGCCGACATCGTAGACCTTGAGATGATTGGCGTGCTCGAGGAGTATCGCTCGAAAGGCGTCAATGCCCTCATGTTCTACCACCTCATCCCCTGGTACAACCGCTACGGCATCAAGTGGGGCGAGAGTCAGGTCGAGATGGAGAGCAACGCCCACGTGCAGGGGCAGTGGTCGTACTTCGACACCGAGATGCACAAGCGACGCAGATGCTATAAGAAAATGATTAAGTGACATAACTTTCGTATGTTAGTAGTTAACAGGAGTTATCGGGAGTTAACAGGCTTGCAGCCTGTGAAGTTAACGGACAATAGTTTTTCCTATCGCGAGAACTATCGTCCGATAACTCCCGTTAACTTCCGCCGACGCAGTCGGCTAACTCCTGTTAACTCCTGGAAATAACTCCTTAACTCCTGATGAAATGAGTGAAGATAAAAATTTGATAGAACAGAGTGCGGTGCAGCCCGTCGACTACACCGACGACAACATACGCCACCTGAGCGATATGGAGCACATCCGCGTGCGCCCCGGTATGTATATCGGCCGACTGGGCGACGGCTCGCTGCCCGAAGACGGCATCTACGTGCTGCTCAAGGAGGTCATCGACAACAGCATCGACGAGTTCAAGATGAACGCCGGCAAGCGCATCGAGGTCGACATTGAAGACAATCTGCGCGTCAGCGTGCGCGACTATGGTCGCGGCATCCCGCAGGGCAAGCTGGTCGAAGCCGTCTCGATGCTCAACACCGGCGGAAAGTACGACTCCAAGGCATTCAAGAAAAGCGTCGGCCTCAACGGCGTCGGCATCAAGGCCGTCAACGCCCTCAGCTCCCACTTCGAGGTGCGTTCGTATCGTGAAGGCAAGGTGCGCGACCTCGACTTCGAGCGCGGAATAAAAAAGTCGGACCACACCCGCAAGAGCAACGACGAGACCGGCACCTACATCTTCTTCGAACCCGACGACACCCTGTTCAAGAACTATCAGTACCGCAGCGAGATCGTGGAAACCATGCTGCGCAACTACACCTATCTCAACTCCGGCCTCACCATCATGTTCAACGGCCGGCGCATCGTCAGCCGAAACGGTCTGCAAGACCTGCTCACCGACAGCATGACCACCGACAGCCTCTATCCCATCGTGCACATGCGCGGCGACGACATCGAGATAGCCTTCACCCACACCAACCAATATGGCGAGGAATACCACTCCTTCGTCAACGGTCAGCACACCACCCAAGGCGGAACCCACCAGAGCGCCTTCAAGGAGCACATCGCTCGCACCATCAAGGAGTTTTTCGGGAAATACGAATATGCCGACATCCGCAACGGACTCGTGGCCGCCATCGCCATCAACGTAGAGGAACCCGTCTTCGAGAGCCAGACCAAGATCAAGCTCGGCTCCACACAGATGGAGCCCGGCGGCGACAGCATCAACAAATACGTGGGCGACTTCGTCAAACAACAAGTCGACAACTATCTGCACATCCACTCCGATGTGGCTGAGGTCATCGAGAACAAGGTGAAGGAGAGCGAGCGCGAGCGCAAGGCCATGGCCGGCGTCACCAAGCTCGCCCGTGAGCGGGCAAAGAAGGCCAACCTGCACAACCGCAAGCTGCGCGACTGCCGCATCCACTACAGCGACGTGAAGAACGAGCGAAAGGAAGAGTCGTGCATCTTCATCACCGAGGGCGACTCGGCCAGCGGCAGCATCACCATGAGCCGCGACGTCAACACACAGGCCGTCTTCTCGCTGCGAGGAAAACCGCTCAACACCTTCGGACTGACCAAGAAAGTGGTCTACGAGAACGAAGAGTTCAACCTGCTGCAGGCCGCCCTCGACATTGAAGACGGGCTCGACACGCTGCGCTACAACAAGGTCATCGTGGCCACCGATGCCGATGTCGACGGCATGCACATCCGTCTGCTCATCATCACGTTCTTCCTTCAGTTCTTCCCAGACCTCATCAAGAAAGGACACGTCTACGTGCTGCAGACGCCCCTCTTCCGCGTGCGCAACCGCCGAACGAAAATCAAGAGCAAGAAGGTCATTGCCGAGGCCGACGCCCGACTCTCCGAAAACGAGAAACGCAGCGACTTCATCACCCGCTACTGCTATAGCGACGAGGAACGCCAGAAAGCCATCAAGGACCTCGGACCCGACCCCGAGATCACCCGCTTCAAGGGCCTCGGCGAAATCGACGCCAAAGAGTTCGTACACTTCATCGGCCCCGACATGCGCCTCGAACAAGTCACCCTTCACAAGACCGACCAAGTGGCCAAGCTGCTCGAATACTACATGGGCAAGAACACCATGGAGCGCCAGAACTTCATCATCGACAACCTCGTCGTCGAGGAAGATATCCCAGACGAAGAGAGTCTGGCCATAGCCCCATCAAAGTAGATCTGTAAAAATCACAAAACGAATATGATAAAGAGATTTCTTACAATGATCTTGCCGTTGATGACAATGACGGCAACATCGCAGATAAAGCTGAACTTTGGCAATAACAGTCCGCTGACAAAGTTGCAGATGGCGGAGATGGCCATCACCAACCTCTACGTCGACACCGTCAACGAGGACAAGCTGGTGGAAGATGCCATACGCGGCATGCTCGAGAAGCTCGACCCGCACTCCACCTACTCCACAGCCAAGGAGACCAAGTCGATGACCGAGCAGATACAGGGCTCGTTCGAGGGCATCGGCGTGCAGTTCAACATGGTGCAAGACACGCTGCTCATCATCCAGCCCGTGCTCGGCGGACCCTCCGAGAAGGTGGGCATCCTGGCAGGCGACCGCATCGTCAGCGTGAACGACACTGCCATCGCCGGTGTGAAGATGTCGCGCGACGACATCATGAAGCGACTGCGTGGCAAGAAAGGCACGAAGGTGCGCCTCGGCATAGTGCGTCGCGGCATCAAGGGCGTGCAGCAGTTCACCGTGGTGCGCGACAAGATACCCGTCCACACCATCGATGCCGTCTATATGATACGCCCGCAGGTGGGCTACATCCGCATCGGTTCGTTCGGTGCCACCACCTACAACGAGTTCATGGAAGGCATCGCCAAGCTACAGCAGCAAGGCATGACGCGCCTCATCCTCGACCTGCAGGACAACGGCGGCGGACTGATGCAGGCCGCCATACAGATAGCCAACGAGTTTCTGCAGCGCGGCTCGCTCATCGTCTTCACCGAGGGACGCACACAGAAACGGCAGGAATACCATGCGAAGGGCGACGGCAAGCTCATCGGCCTGCCCCTATACATCCTCGTCAACGAATACACGGCGTCGGCCTCTGAGATTGTCACCGGAGCCATGCAAGACCACGACCGCGCCACCGTCATCGGCCGACGCACCTTCGGCAAGGGACTCGTGCAGCGACCCATCGAGCTGCAAGACGGTTCCATGATTCGCCTCACCATCGCCCACTACTTCACACCCTCGGGCCGATGCATACAAAAACCCTACGAGAAGGGTGAGAACAAAGACTACGCCGACGATATTGAAAAGCGGTTCAAGCACGGCGAGCTCTATTCGGTCGACTCCATCCACTTTGCCGACTCGCTCAAGTATCAGACCCTCCGTCTGCGGCGTACCGTCTATGGCGGCGGTGGCATCATGCCCGACGACTTCGTGCCGCTCGACACCACCATGAACACCCGCTACCATCGTCAGCTGGCAGCGAAGAGCATCGTCGTGCAGAGCAACCTGAAGTATGTCGACAACAACCGCAAGAAGCTCCAAAAGCAATATCCCACATTCGAGCAGTTCAACCAGCAGTTTGAGGTGCCGCAGAGCCTCATCGACGAAATCATCGCCGAAGGCAAGAAAGAGAAAATCACGCCGCACGACGACCAGGAGCTGGCCAACACGCTGCCCGTGCTGCGTCGTCAGCTGAAGGCCCTCATCGCCCGCGACCTGTGGGACATGTCGGAATACTTCCACATCATCAACAGCCTCAACCCCATCACGCAGAAAGGCATTGAGCGAGCCGAGCAGAATAGCGGCATGCAGCCCGCCACCACAGCCACGCCTGCCACCACTCTCACCCCCGCCACATCGGCCACCCCTGCCACCCAACCCACAAAGCCCACGAAGCCCGCCACCCAACCCGCCAAGCCCCAGCAGAACCAGCCCCTGCGGTGGTAAACATCACCGCAGCGGCTCGCGTGGCATGAGTTTATTTTGTATAATTGTATGTCTTTCAAAAACCATGTTATTCAGGTCATAATTGATTGATTCCATTTATATATCTGGTTAGAATAATTATAAAAACCTTTTTATAAAGTTGAAATGTGGTAATGTCGTGTTTTTATGAATAAAATTAATTCCGATTTTTTTGAAATAATATCTAGTTATACGGATAAGGGCTTGAGAGATTATCAAGCTCATCACAAGTGGGATATATACAATAAATGGAAAAAAGTAAAATCTATTTTACTTCAAATGCCTACAGGGACAGGAAAGACTCGTCTTTTTGTGTCAATGATAAATGACTTTAAAAGATATGGTGAAGAAAATGAGACAAAAGTAAATGTGCTAATAATAACGCACCGAAAAGAATTGGTCGAGCAAATAAAAAATGAATTGTTTTGGAATTATGAAATAAAAAGCACTCTTATAACTGCTGACAACAAAGATTCCCATTGTAATCCTCTACCTGTTTGTATTGCGTCTATTCAGACTTTACAGCGCAGGTTAGAAACATTTTGGAAAAATTACCCTTTCAATTTCCTTATTGTAGATGAGGCACATCATTCAAAGGCTCGAACCTATATAAAAATTTTAGAAGCATATCCTAATACTAAAGTTTTGGGAGTTACAGCTACTCCATATCGCTTAAATGGAGAAGGTTTTACTAACGAATACGAGGAATTAATATTATCGCCATCAGTAAAAAGTTATATTGAAGCAGGATGGCTAAGCAATTATGATTATTATTCAATAGAAGAAGACAGTGATATTTTTCAAGGGTTAAATAACATACCTTTAGATAAATACGGAGAATATGCAACCACACCTTTGTGGAACTATATAAGTCATGATAGAATAAGAGCCGAGATTGTTGGCTCATATCTTAAATATGCAAAAGGGAAAAAAGCAATAATCTATACTATTAACAGAGCTCATAATAAGCAGCTATGCAAAGAATTTAGGCTTTGTGGTGTGTTGGCGTGTGATATTGATAGTGAAACTTCTAATGAGGAAAGAAAAAGAATAGTTCAAGATTTTAGGAAGGGAAAAATAGATGTGTTATGTAATGTTGATATTTTTACTGAAGGTTTTGATTGTCCGGATGTTGAAGTAATACAATTAGCACGTCCTACAAGATCGTTAGGACTATATTTACAGCAAGTAGGAAGAGGCTTGAGAATTGCAAATGGCAAAAGAAAGGTTATCTTCCTTGATAATGTTGGGCTACATAACAGATTTGGGTTTCCCGCTTCCAAGCGAATGTGGAAAAAACATTTTTTGGGAAAAACAATTGATGAGTCGACCCGATTTGTATCGCAAAATGATAAAGACGAACCCTTTGAAATGGGAAAAAGGAATTTTGATTTATCAGAGGGATGCGAGAAAATGATACTCATCACATCAACTGGAATAAATAAAATAGTAGAAGAATCAAAAATAGATTTCCAAGCAGAAAAAGCAAAGAGACTGAAACAAATTGTAAAAGCGGTTTTTGAAACAAATAAGCAAGTCTATGACGAATTTGTTGTTGGTTATTCTGAGTTATACATATCATATTCTTCAAAGCTAACTGATGATATTGTGAATCCATGTACTCATATTTATGGCGTATGTGAGAATTTTTTATTCTGGAAAGAGAAAATAAAAGAACAATTCAAACCAAAAATAAAAGGACGTAATATTATATATGAAAGTTATGTGGATTTAGATGATTATATAAATACAAAGTGTCAAATGATATTATCAAGATTTTGTAGTGAATTGTCAAAATCCCGTTCTGTTTATTTTCAACAACTCGATGATTATACTGCTGAAGAATTATATGTTTTCTTCGCTGAAGAATATGGAGGTAATAATACTACAACAAAAAAGTTAAAGGCTTTTTGTATGTTCGGATATGAAGATCTGAGATGGGACAAATTAGTTGAGTTGTGGGAGTCGATTGAAAAAATAAGTGGGAAGCATGAGAATGGGAACATAAAATCAACCGACAATAAATATATAAATACTGTAGATGTTAATGGAAAAAATAGACATGCAATAATTGGTGACAGATTACTTTACAGATCAAGATTTTGTAAGGTTGTTAAAACGGATAAAAAAAACAAAAGGTTAATAGTAGAATATCAAGATGGAACACAAGATAATATACTAGATGATAAATCGAATTATTCTTTTTGCCATTCAGATAACGAGATAAGCATTGGCGTTAAAATAAAATATAAAGGAAGACGGTGTAAAGTAATTAAAGTTGATAATGAAAATGGAAGATTAATTGTCAAATATGATGATGGAAAGCTTGATAACATACAGAATGACACGTCAGTTTATACTTTGTTATAACTTTATATCGTTTTTACTTTTCAAGATTGATAAATAGAATTTCTAAAAAAGAATTCCAGATTGTGCAAATGCTTGAATAAATGTAAAAATCCTGACGGAAAAATTAACAATTTCTGTCGGGATTTTTTTGCGTTTTAGGCGAGTGAAACATATATGTTTCGGAAAAAGAGGTGAGAGATGAGGGATGAAGGATGAGCGTTTTTTTATGAAAGATATATGTTTCGGGTGACAAAAGACAAGCTTTTACCTTCCAAAAGACCGTCTTTTGCAACCCGAAAGCTAAGCTTTCGCGAGCGAAACATATATGTTTCAGGGATGAGAGATGAGAGATGAGGGATGAAAAACTGGTTAACTGGCTGATTGACAATGGATTAGGCGATAATTGGAAAAGTGGCAAAAAAACGGCCGTTTTTTGAGGGTGCGAGAGGAGTTGGTGGATTTTTTTCAAAATTTGAAGTTAAAATTTTTCGGGCGAGTGTTAACAAATCTTTATTGCAAAGATTGCCCTGAATCATTTTTCTCGGCATTATAGTTAAAAAAACAAAGTTTTTTTCGACGGCTCGTTTTTTTACGCTATCTTTGCAACTTAAAACTGATTTTATATGCTGAAACTGAGAATATTCAATCCGTTTGTCATGGCGCTGTCGTGCTGTCTGTTGCTGTCGGGATGTTTCAAGGACGAGCCCGCCGGCACGGAGTGCGACATCGAGGTGGTGAGCATCGAGGTGGAGAATCTCGACGAGGTGTTCTTCCATCCCACCGATGCCGTTGTCACCGTGCCTGCCGAGAGCAGCAGCATCGTGTTTGAGGTGCGCCGCCAGGCCGACCTCACCGCTCTGGCTCCTGTCTTCCGGCTCACGCCGGGCGCTACCATCGTGCCCGAGAGCGGCACGGTGCACGACTTCTCCGACGGGCCGGTGGTCTATACCGTCACCTCGGAAGACGGCCAGTGGCATCGCACCTATGAGGTGAGCTTCCGCCGCGTCACCCAGATGAAGAGCACAACGCTCGCGCTCGACTTCGAGCATTTCTCGCTGGAGCCTGCCGCACAGAAGTTCTTCCTGTGGACCGAAGAGGGCGACGACGGACTGACGGGCAACGTCTGGGCTACGGGCAACCCCGGCTTCCAGCTCAGCATGGGCTCGGCCAAGCCCGATGCCTATCCCACGGCACCCTATGCCGACGGATACGACGGGGCAGCCGTCTGCCTGACCACACGCGACACGGGTCCCTTCGGCATTATGGCGGGTAAGCGACTGGCAGCCGGCAATCTGTTCCTCGGCGAGTTCGACTTGGCGTCGGCGCTTAAGGATGCGCTTCGTGCCACCCACTTCGGCATACCGTTCGACAAGCAGCCGATGCGCCTGACGGGCTACTACCAGTATCAGCCCGGTCCGAAGTTTCAGGACCCGAAGGGCAAGATTGTGGCCGACCGCACCGACGAGGCCAACATCTACGCCGTGCTCTTCCGCAACCACGACGAGGCTGGCAATGCTGTGGTGCTCTATGGCGACGACGTGAAGACCAGTCCGCAGATTGTGGCGCTCGCCGACATCAAGCCCGCTCCGGCAGGCGAATGGACCTATTTCGACATCGCCTTCGACTACTATGCCGACATCGACCTCGACCTGCTCGAACAGCGCGGCTACAGTCTGACGGTGGTGTTCTCGTCGAGCGTTGCCGGTGCCACCTTCGAAGGAGCCATAGGCAGCCGCCTGCTCGTTGACCAGGTGAGAATCATCTGCACCGAGGAAGAGTGAGCGCTTTCGCTAATGAATAATGAATAATGAATAATGAGTAATGAGTAATTTTCAGTTTTTAGTTTTTAGTTTTTAGCCCCTATTAGCATGTAGGGACGCGGCGTGCCGCGTTGAGAAGTGAGAAGTGAAAAGTGATAAGTGAATGATGAAAAAGATATATAACGATAAAAGTATTTTTCGTTTCCTACCCTTCTGGGAGGGGCTGGGGCTGCTGATATCCCTCCACTGTTCGGTGCTCACGGCATCGGCGCAGTCGTTCTTCAATGACCTCGACGTCACGGCACGTGCGGCCTATGCCATCGGCGGCACGGCTCCGCTGCCCATGCCCGCCAGCATTCGCCACCTCGACCGCTTCCCGCTGAAGCCGAACGTCGACGTGGGCATCGATGTGCGCAAGCCCGTCGCCGGACGATGGGGCGTGCTCACCGGCCTGCACTTCGAAGGCAAGGGCATGGAGACCGATGCCCGTGTGAAGGCCTACCACGAGGTGCTCACGCGCGGCGGCGAGACGCTCGAAGGACTGTTCACCGGCAGCGTGGTGACACGTGTGCGCCAGTGGATGTTCACCGTGCCCCTGCAAGCCACGTTCGACATCAGCCGTCGGGTGCGCATGCGGCTGGGACCGTCGGTCTCGGTGGTCACTGCCCACGGCTTCGACGGCAGTGCCTACAACGGCTATCTGCGCGTGGGCGACCCCACGGGGCCGAAGGTGGAGCTGGGCAGCGAGGAGGGCGAACGCGGCACCTACGACTTCAGCGACGAGATGCGCCGCACGCTGTGGGCCGTCGACCTCGGTGCCGACTGGCAGCTGGCCAAGCGTTTCGGACTCTATGCCGACCTCTCGTGGGGACTCCACGGCATCCACAACAGCCACTTCCGCGCCATTGAGCAGACGCTCTATCCCATCTACGGAAAGATTGGCGTAAGCTATAAGATAAAGTAATCATACCATTAATAAAGAAAGGACAGAAAGAAAATGAAAAAGTTTTTTACATCAATGATTCTTGCAATGGCTGCCCTCACCATCTCTGCGAAAGAGTATAGCGGCCAACTCATGGTTGTGGTCAACGGCATGGCCAGTCCTGGTCCGGCCAATATCAACATTGACCGGCAGGATAACGACCGCTACACGATCAGCCTGCGCAATTTCATGCTGACGATGGCAGGCACCGAGGTGCCCGTGGGCAACATCACGCTCACCGACATTGAAGGTCAGAAGCAGGGCACCGACGTGGTGACGTTCGACGTAGAACAGACCATCGCTATCGAAGAGGGCGACCTCGACGGTGTCGCCATGTGGTTGGGTCCGATGATAGGCGATGTGCCCATCAAGCTGCACGCCACACTCGAGCGCGAGCAGCGGCTCTCTGTCGATATCGACATCTATCTCGATATGCTCAAACAGACCGTCAAGGTGTTCTTCGACAATGCCGCCACGCAGATACCTAACAGCGACTTCGAGCTGTTCCATAAGGAGTCGATGAAGACGGGGCTCATCTTCACCACCACCGTCACCGAGGACGAGGCCGACCACTGGCATTCGTTCCTCAGCGGCACAGGTTCGCTCATCACCATTGCCGCCACCAAGCACACCGAGATTTCCACCGACATTCGCCCGGGCTCCAAGGGCTCGAAGAGTCTGCTCGTGAAGGCCGGAAACGTGATGGGTGTCGTAGCCAACGGAACCATCACTACCGGTCAGCTTAATGCCGGCGACATGACGGCCGCATCGACAAAGAACTGTGCCTTTGCCGACATGAGCAAGACCGACCGCGATGCCAACGGCGACCCCTTCTACACCGAGCTGCAGGCTCTGCCCGACTCGCTCGTCGTATGGGTGAAGTTCAACCAGAAGAAAGCTCTGGCCGAACACCCCTACGCCACCGTCTCGGCTGCCATCACCGACGGCACCTACTATCAGGACCCCGAGGACAAGGACTACACCAACGTTGTGGCCCGCGCCGCCAATCGCCAGATTCGGAGCACCAACCAGTGGCAGCGGCTCAGCATCCCGTTTGAATATACCGGCAACGATGTCGACCCGCGCTGCATCATCGTCACCCTCTCCACCAATGCCGATGCCGGACAGGGTACCGATGGCGATGAGCTCTACGTCGACGACCTCGAGCTGGTCTATAACCACAAGCTCACCGCCCTCAAGATTCAGGGCAAGGATGTGTCGGGCTTCGACAGCAACGTGTTGGAATACAATGCCGAAGTCAGCGGCAGTCTGGTCGATGAAGACGGCAACATCGTGGCCGATGCCATCCAGACAGAGACAGATGCTCGAGGAGCCGTCGTCAGCTGCGCCCTCGTAGGCTCCGACGACGAGCAGCAGTTGCTCGTCACCGTCGTCTCGGCCGACCTCACCCAGGGTACCACCTACACCGTCAACCTCACCACCACCACGGGCATCAGGACAATGCATAATGCTTCCTCATCCCTCATCTCTCATCCCTCATCCGTTTATGACCTGCAAGGCAGGAAAGTTGAAATGTTGAACGTTGAAAAGTTAAACAAGCAAATGGGACAAAATCGTTCATCCTTTCAACCTTTCAACTTTTCAACCTTAAAGCGCGGCATCTACATCGTGAACGGCAAAAAGGTTGTGATTAAATGAACTATAACGAGTCGCTTTTGCACTATGTATGGAAACACCGCCTGTTGCCTGCCAGTGGTCTGACGACTACCGACGGACAGCAGGTGGAAATCATTGACCCCGGTCTTTACAACCGGCGCAACAGCGGCCCCGACTTCTTCAATGCCAAGGTGAAGATCGACGGCATGCTCTGGGTGGGCAACATCGAGATTCACAAGAAAGCCTCCGACTGGTTTGCCCACGGCCACCAGCTCGACCCGGCCTACGACAACACCGTGCTCCACGTTTGTGCCGTGGTCGATGCCGAAGCCGTCACCTCGTCGGGCAAGACCCTGCCACAGTTGCAAATCGACGTGCCTGCCGACGTGCTCAAGGGCTACGAGCAGCTGCTGCGCGAGGACCGCTATCCGCCTTGCTACCTGATTATACCCGAGCTGTCGCCGCTGAAGCTCCACTCATGGATGAGTGCCTTGCAGACCGAGCGACTGGAGCAGAAGACCGAGGCCATACGCCGCAGGGCAGAGCTGGCCAACGACTCATGGGAACAGGCTTTCTTCGTCACGCTTGCCCGCAACTTCGGCTTCGGCATCAACGGCGACGCCTTCGAGACATGGGCTCAGGCCGTGCCGCTCGATGCCTGTGCCCACCACCGCGACGACCAGTTCCAGATAGAAGCCATCTTCTTTGGGCAGGCAGGAATGCTGTCGCCCGATGCCCTGCCACCCCGCCATCGCGAGGCTGCCCTGGCCGATGAGTACTTCCAAAAGCTGTCGGCCGAATATCGCTATCTGGCTCATAAATTCTCGATGAAACCGATGAATTTTGAACTTTGGCGATACCTGCGCCTCCGTCCGCAGAACTTCCCCGGCATACGACTCTCACAATTGGCCAGCCTCTACTGTTCGCGTCGCGCCGGGCTGCGCAACCTGATGGAGTGCGAGACCATCGAACAGGCACAGCAGATGCTGGTTACGCAGGTGTCTGACTATTGGCAGACCCACTATGCCTTCGGCGCTCCCAGTCAGAAGAACACGAAACGACTCTCTGCCGCCTCGCTCGACCTCGTCATGGTCAACACCATCGTGCCCATGCTCTTTGCCTACGGCCGCCACACGCGGAAAGAAGAACTCTGCGACCGCGCCTTCCACTTCCTTGAGCAGCTGAAGCCTGAGCGCAACCACGTCGTCAGCATGTGGTGCAAGTGCGGGATGACAGTCGCCGATGCAGGCGACTCACAGGCCCTCATCCAACTAAAAAGCCAATACTGCGACCGCAAAGACTGTCTGCGCTGTCGCATCGGCTACGAGTTCATCGCCTCCAGCCACAAGAACCCTGCCGTGGCACTGCTCTCCGAAGGGGGTGAGTTGAAAGGTTGAAAAGTTGAAAGGTTGAAAAGTTGAAAAAACTGAAAACTAAAAACTAAAAATGCAGCACGCCGCGTTAAAGTAATATGTCATTGAAAAAAATATGTCTTTATGTCATTCTGTCGAAATCATAACGCGGCACGCCGCGTCCCTACAAAACTGAATTATGGAAAAGAAATATATCTTTGAAACCCGGATGGAGGTGCGCGACTACGAGTGCGACATCGAAGGCATCGTCAACAATGCCAACTACCTTCACTACATCGAGCATACCCGTCACCTCTTCCTGAAAAGTCTGGGCGTCAGCTTTGCCGACCTCCACAACCGCGGAGTCGATGCTGTCGTGGCCCGCATGAACCTGCAATACAAGACGCCGCTCCGTTGCGATGACGAGTTCATCTCCTGCCTCAACCTGCGCAAAGAAGGCATACGCTACATCTTCATGCAAGACATCTTCCGCGCCAGCGACCAGAAGCTCTGCTTCCGTGCAACGGTCGAGCTTGTCAGCCTCATCAACGGCCGCCTCGGAAACTCCGACGACTACGACCGCGCCTTTCAAAAGTTCATAAGTTGAAAAGGTTGCAGCGGATGAACACGGAGTGACACGGTTCACTTTTTTACCTTTTCACCTTTTCAACGCCGCACGCCGCGTCCCTACAAAACAGAAAACTATGAACAAAGAAACCCTATATGCCATTGCGCTGACCCACGTCAGCTATTTCTCGCCCGCGGCCCTGCTGCAGCTCTATCGGCAGCTCGGTTCGGCAACGGCCGTCATCGACCACCGGCAACACATCCGCGACGTGCTGCCCGATGCCTCCGACCGCCTTGTTGAGGCCTTGCAACACGTTGACGAGCCGTTGCGCCGCGCCGAGGCAGAGCTCGCCTTCTGCCATCAGAACCACATTCGGCCGCTCACCATGGCCGACGACGACTATCCGCAACGGCTCCTTCAGTGCGACGATGCGCCACTCGTGCTCTACTACAAAGGCACCGCCACCCTCAACCCGCAGCGCGTGGTCTGCATCGTCGGCACCCGACGCTCCACCATCTACGGCCACGACCTCGTGCGCCGCTTCGCCCAAGAGCTGCGGCAGCACTGTCCGCAAGCCCTCATCGTCAGCGGACTCGCCTATGGCATCGACATCTGCGCCCACCGCTACGCCCTCGAAAACGGACTGCCCACCGTCGGCGTGCTGGCCCACGGACTCGACGATCTCTATCCGCCACGCCATCGCCAGACCGCCGATGAAATGGTGAAAAACGGCGGACTGCTCACCGAATATCCGTCGGGCACCCGCGTCGACAAGCTTAACTTTGTGCGCCGCAACCGCATCGTCGCCGGTATGGCCGATGCTTGCATCCTCGTAGAGAGCGCAGCAAAAGGCGGCGGACTCATCACCTGTCGCATCGCCCGCGACTACAACCGCGACGTCTTCGCCTTCCCCGGAGCCGTCGGCGCACCCTACAGCGAAGGCTGCAACCAGCTCATACGCGACAATGGCGCCGCACTCATCACGTCGGCAGCCGACCTCGTCGACGCTATGGGGTGGCAGACCGACGCCCAGCTGCAGCAGACCCGCCAGCAAGGCATCGAGCGTCAGATGTTTCCGCAGCTCACCGACGAAGAGCAGCAAGTCGTCGACACCCTCAGCCGTAACAACGACCTGCAGATTAACCTGCTCGCCGCGCAGAGCAACATACCCATCGGACGGCTCACAGCACTCCTCTTCTCGCTCGAGATGAAAGGCGTCATCAAGAGTCTCGCCGGCGGCGTCTATCACCTGCTAAGTTGAAAAAAAAACAACAGAACCACAGACCCACAGACCCACACAGACCCACCCTACAGACCCACCCCCTGCCCCTCCCTAAAAAGGAGGGGAGCATATAGTTTTTCTAATCGCATATCCGAAAAGAGAACTAACTGCTCCCCTCCTTTTTAG
>CACYRB010000062.1 GCA_902776685.1 uncultured Prevotellaceae bacterium | reverse complement strand
AAAGCCTATGAACTGAACGACGATGCCGTCGATATGACGCTCTTGCAAAAGAAAATAAAACAACGGAAATATATCAAAAAAGAAGACGAATGAAAAAGTATCTTCCATCACTCCTCCTTGCCTTCGTGCTGACAGCAGGAGGATGTGCCACAAAGAAAGCCATCGTTGACAATCCTGCGGCTTCGACAAACACTGGCCAGCATGCCATCGACGAGAAAAAGCTGTCTGTCGGTTCACAACAGGCATCCGCAAACGAATTGGCTTTCGTGAAGCTGGTGCAGGCCAACAAGGTCTCTGCCGATAATATCGTGGCCGACCTGATGTTCAACCTGAAAACCGACAAGAAAAATATCAGCGTGCCCGGCTCGCTCCACATGCGCCGCGGGGCAGTCATCCGCATCCAGCTCTTTGTGCCCATCCTGCGCAGCGAGGTCGGACGCCTGGAGTTCACACCCGATTATGTGCTTGTCGTTGACCGGCTGCACAAGGAATACATCCAGGCCGACTACAACCAGCTCGACTTCCTGCGCGACAATGGCATCGACTTCAACGCCTTGCAGTCGCTCTTCTGGAACGAGCTCTTCGTGCCTGGCGCCGGCAAGAACGTTGAGTCGGCCCTTGCCCAGCTCACACAAGAGGCTGAGCACAACGGCCGCAGACCCCTCTCGCTGAAGAAGGGCAACCTCATCTACACGTGGACGGCCGACACCAAGACCGCCAAGATTGTGCAGACGCAGGCCAGCTATGCCAGTGCCTCCCACGGCACGTCATCGCTCAACTGGCAGTACGACCAGTTCAAGGCCATCGGCGGCAAGCTCTTCCCTGCATGGCAGAGCTTCCAGTTTGCCACCAATGCCACCAAGAACAAGAAGCAGGCCACCATCACGCTCGACATGGAAGACATCACCACCGACAGCAAGTGGGAAGCTCGCACCACCGTCTCGTCGAAATACAAGAAGGTCGAGTCCGACGACATCCTCTCGAAGCTGACCAATCTGTAAGAAGTGAAAAGTGATAAGTGAAAAGTGATAAGTCTCCATTTGCATGTAGGGACGCGGCGTGCCGCGTGAAAAGGTGAAAAAGTAAAAAGGAGAAAAATTGAAAAAATAAATAGTAAATCGTCAAATCGTAAATAATATATATGAAACGTCTCATAGTCCTTCTACTCACCTCGCTCCTTGTGGTCGGTCTTCCTGCCCAGAAGAAGACCACCCACACCCGTAAGCCTGCCACCACACAGACGCGCAAGGCGTCCACCCAGCGCCGCAAGCCCGTTGCCAAGCAGACACGCAAGCCTGTGCAGAAGAAGACGCAGCAGCGCAAGACCATACAGAAAGGCCAGACCCAGAAGAAGCCCGTCTATACCAACGAGGCCATCAAGGGACTGCAGGGCAAGCGGTCGGAGATACAGAAGAACATCAAGCAGCAGGAGAAAGCCCTGCGTGCCAATCAGGCCGACGTGAAGAAACGGCTTGAAAACCTCATGGTCATCAACAACGAGATTGACGACCGCCAGAAGAAGATAGAAGGCATCGAGACCGACATCACCCACATCAACAGCAACATCGACCTGCTCAACACCCAGCTCGAGACGCTCGAGAAACAACTGGCCGAGCGCAAGACAAAATACATCAAGTCGATGCGCTTCATGGCCCGCAAGCACTCCATACAAGACCAGCTCATGTTCATCTTCTCAGCCAAGAACTTCACGCAAATGTACCGCCGACTGCGCTTCGTCCGCGAGTATGCTGCCTATCAGCGCGCACAGGGCGAGATGGTCAAGGCCAAGCAAGAGCAGGTCAACGCCAAGCGCAACGAGCTCAGCGTTGTCAAGGGAGAGAAGAATACCCTGCTCAGCCAGGGCAAGCGCGAGCGCGCCGCCCTCGAAGGACAGCAGAGCGAGCAGCAGACCATGGTCAACTCGCTCAGGAAAGAGCAGAAGAGCATCCAGCAGGTGCTCGCCCAGCAGCGCAAGGAAGATGCCGCCCTCAATGCGCAAATCGACCGCCTCGTAGCCATCGAAGTCGAGAAAGCCCGCAAGCGAGCCGCTGCCGAGGCCGCCGCAAAGAAAGCTGCTGCCGAGGCCGCCGCGAAGAAGAAAGCCGAAGAGCTCGCCCGCAAGAAAGCCGAGGCCGAGGCAAAGGCCCGCGAGAACGAGCGGCGCATAGCCGAGGCGAAAGCCCGCGAAGCCCGTCTCAAGGCCGAGGCCAAAGAGAAATACGATGCCGAGGAGCGTGCCCGCGCCGAGCAACGTGCCAAGGAAGCCGAGGCCGACCGACTCGCTGCCGAGCGCAAGGCCAAGGCCGACACCGAGCGCGACAACAAAGAAATTGCCGCCGCCACAAGGAAGGTCGAAGAGTCGTCGCGCATGAGCTCCGCCGACCGCATGATGAGCGGAGGTTTCGAGGCCAACCGCGGCCGACTGCCCATGCCCATCACCGGCTCCTATAAGATTGTCAGCCACTTCGGACAATACGAAGTGGAAGGACTCAGCAACGTCAAGCTCGACAATAAAGGCATCAACATCAAAGGCTCGCCCGGCTGTCAGGCCCGCAGCATCTACGACGGCGAAGTCAGCGCCGTCTATGGCTATGGCGGACAATACCTCGTCATGGTGCGCCACGGAGCCTACATCTCCGTCTATTGCAACCTGCGCTCCGTCAGCGTCAGCAAAGGTCAGCGCGTATCAACCCGCCAGGCCCTCGGCACCGTAGGCCAGGACAACATCCTCCAGTTCCAGCTCCGCAAAGAAACCTCCAAGCTCAACCCCGAAGCCTGGCTCGGCCGATAAAAGAAGTGAAAAGTAATAAGTGAAAAGTGATAAGTCTCCATTAGCATGTAGGGGAAAGGCGCTTCGCTAATGAGTAATGAATAATGAATAATGACTATCGATGCGCCAGCCAACTCTACACTCTACACTATGAACTATGAACTATGCACTATGAACACAGAGAAACAGATGGCTCAGGCTGCTGCAGAATTTGCAGAGCGTTGGAAAGGCAGAGGATATGAAAAGGGCGACAGCCAGGTATTTTGGACAGAACTACTGACCGAAGTCTTTGGCGTAGAGAACCCCAGCACGTTCATCCGCTACGAAGAGCAAGTAAAAGTCGATAAGACCAATTTCATCGACGGCCACATCCCCTCGACCAAAGTGCTGATAGAGCAGAAGTCGATAGGTAAAGACCTGCGCGAGCCCATCACTCAGAGCGACGGCTCACGTCTCAATCCCTTCCAGCAAGCCAAACGCTATGCAGCCGAGTTGCGCTATTCCGAGCGTCCGCGTTGGATTGTTACCTGCAACTTCTCCGAGTTTCTTGTCTACGATATGGAGCAGCCCAACGGCGAGCCCGAACAGATACTGCTTGAAAACTTGGGCAAGGAGTATTACCGACTGCTGTTCCTCGTCGACAGCAAGAACGAGCACCTGAGCAAGGAGATGCAGGTCTCCATGCAGGCAGGCGAGATAGTAGGCAAAATCTATGAGGCCTTGCTGAAGCAATACGACGACAACTCGCCCGAAGCCCTGCGCTGGCTGAACATCCTTTGCGTGCGCATCGTGTTCTGTCTTTACGCCGAAGATGCCGAGATTTTCACGCACGACCAGTTCCACGACTACCTCGTGCGCTACGATGCCGACGACTTGCGCAGCGCGTTGATTCGGCTGTTCGAGGTGTTGAACACGCCGACAGACAAACGCAGCAAATATCTCAAAGACGACCTGAAAGCCTTTCCTTACACCAACGGCGGACTGTTTGAAGAAGAAATCGAGATACCGCAGTTCACCGAAGAGCTGAAGCAAGTACTGCTGAAGAACGCCAGCCTCGACTTCGACTGGAGCGAAATCTCGCCCACCATCTTTGGCGCAGTCTTCGAGAGCACGCTCAATCCTGAGACCCGTCGCAGTGGCGGTATGCACTACACCAGCATTGCCAACATTCACAAAGTCATCGACCCGCTTTTCTTGAACGACCTGCGTCGCGAACTCGACCAGATACTGGAAGAGAAAGTCGAGAAGCAGCGACAGAAGCGGCTCGATGCCTACCAAGACCGTTTGGCCGCGCTGACATTCTTAGACCCTGCCTGTGGCTCAGGCAACTTCCTCACCGAGACCTATCTCTCACTCCGTCGTTTAGAGAACGAAGCCATCCGTGAGCGCTATCATGGTCAGTCGTTCCTCGGCTTCGAAGAAGTGAACCCCATCAAGGTCAGCATACAGCAGTTCTACGGCATTGAGATTAACGACTTTGCCGTAACCGTAGCCACCACCGCCCTATGGATTTCAGAGGCGCAGATGCTTCGCGAAACCGAGAAAATCATCCGCCGCGATATCGACTTCCTGCCGTTGAAAGCCTATCATAATATCCGTGAAGGCAATGCCTTGCAAATGGATTGGGATGTCATGGAATTCCCGTCAGATGTTCCAACCATTCATGCCAATAATGTACATTTGATTATTGAGCCGGAGCCACAAATGGCCAGCGAGCCTGTAGTGGAATATGATGAAGTTAATATCGTGACCCATCGTTTTGATGGCGAGGTGAAGCCAAGCAAGCAACGCTATCAGGTCCATTATGATTATATCATTGGCAATCCACCGTTTGTAGGGGCTAATATGATGAACGAACAGCAACGTGCTGATTTGAGACTGATATTTGGAACACAATGGAAGAATATCGGCGAAATGGACTATGTGTCAGGATGGTACATGAAAGCTGCAAGACTAATGAAAGGTTCTAATTTGCGTGCTGCTCTTGTTTCAACGAATAGCATATCGCAAGGGGAACAAGTGGCTAATCTTTGGAAACCACTTTTTGAGCAGCAAGGCATTCATTTTGATTTTGCGTATAGAACTTTCCGGTGGGATAGTGAAGCCACAATGAAGGCTCATGTTCATTGCGTTATCATCGGTTTCAGCAATGTAGGTAATACGGGCAAAAGAATGATATTTGACGGAGACAATAGACGCGAAGCCGCAAATATCAACGCCTATATCATGGATGCTCCTGATGTTTTCATTCAGAGTCGTAGTAAGCCCCTTTGTGATGTACCTGCTATTAGAAAAGGAAATCAGCCAACTGATGGTGGTAATCTTATCATTGAGGCAGCAGACCTTGAGGACTTCCTTGCACGTGAGCCGCAAGCTGCAAAATATATTAAACGGTTGGTTGGGTCAAAAGAATACATTAATAATAAAGCACGCTACTGCCTTTGGTTGAAGGATGTTTCTCCAGTAGAATTGAGAAAGATGCCCGTAGTTATGGAACGTATCGAAGGAGTACGCAAAATGCGCAAGGCAAGTAGCGACGCTGCGACAAGGAAATTGGCTGACACACCTTGGTTGTTTAGAGAAACAAACAATCCGGATACTTATATTATTGTTCCCTCGGTATCGTCAGAGATGCGTCGCTATATTCCAATGGGATTCATGACAGCTAAAACCATACCAACGAATCTCGTTCTTATCATCCCTGATGCCACTCTTTATCATTTTGGTATTCTCGAAAGCAATGTTCACATGGCATGGATGCGAGCTGTCTGCGGAAGATTGGAAATGCGGTATCGCTATTCTAAAGATATTGTCTACAACAATTTCCCTTGGCCTACTCCAACTGAAGAGCAGAAGGCAAAGATAGAGCAGACAGCGCAGGCCATTCTCGATGCCCGTGCCAAGTATCCCGATTCGTCGTTGGCCGACCTTTACGATGAACTGACTATGCCCGTTGAACTGCGCAAAGCCCATCAAGACAACGACCGTGCCGTGATGTTGGCATACGGCTTCCCGGTGAAATCTACCTTTACGGAGAGCCAGTGCGTGGCAGAGTTGTTTAAGTTGTACAAGGAAAAGACGAAGTAGTGTTTGTGTTCGTCTGTTGCAATAGCGATTGTTAAAATTTGGCGGGGTGGGGCGGAAATTTTAACGCGCGTGTCGGGCGAAAATGTCTGCGGTGGGAGAATTGTCCACGCGCAAGGAGATAACGCGCCACGAAGGGTGTTTTGTAATTCTTTGTCAGTCAAGGTATTAAATCGCTTATCGCTTTTCACTTATCACTCATCACTTCCGAAAGATATATCTTTCACCTTGCGAAAGCTTAGCTTTCGGGTGGTGAAAGACAAGCTTTCGCAGTGTAAAAGACCGTCTTTTGCATTGCGAAAGATATATCTTTCGGGAGTGAAGGGGGAGTGGAAGGGGCGATAGAGACCCCCAATCCCCTAATTTAGGGGGCTAAGGGGGGCTAAAAGAAAGTGTTAAAACGCAAATGGCGTTTTAACACTTTTGTTTGTGAACGATATATCTTTCACCTCACTCGTTAAGATTTTTTAAGAACGACAGGGGCTTGGTAGCACTGTCGCAGTTATTTCATCATGACTTTTCGGGTTTCAACGGTGCCGTTGCTGTGGGTGATGCGCACGATGTTGATGCCGGGCTGAGGCTTGGCGATGCGTATGCCGTCGATGGTGAAGTATTCGGTGCTGACGGATGTGGGATGGTCATCCTTCATCTTTAATCCTTCATCCAGAGTGATTCCGGTGGTGGGGTCGAAGTCGGTGTCTTCACCGTAGAGCCACTGCGAGTAGGTGGTGAGTTGGTTTGTGGCGTCGATGGTGGGGCGCGTCATGAGGAAGACGCGCTTGCCGCCGTCGGGATAGCGGCCTACGCTTTCTTCGCCGGCGTGGGCTGTGTAGGTGAGCTGGTCTTTCCACGAGCCGTCGGCTGCGGTGAGGACGACGCACTCATCGTCGTTGTTGCCGAGCTTGAAGGGTGCGTGGAGCTGCAGCAGTGGCTCGAGCTTGTCGGCCCAGACGACGAGGTAGCCGTGGGGGGGAATGATGGTAGCCCCCTCGGGGGCAGTATGGGGGGCAGTAATCTGGTATTTGCGGGGTTGGGAGGGGTCGTCGCTGAGGAACATGCCTGCGACGTCGATGGGCTCGGCGGTGGTGTTGTAGAGCTCTATCCAGTCGTTGCGCTTGTTGTAGTCGTTGGCAAAGATGGTGTTGGCTGCGCTGACCTCGTTGATGACGACGGGTGTGGCTCCGGCGTGGACGAGATAGCTGTCGTCGATGGGTTCGAAGACGGCGGTGATGTCGCGGTCCAGGTCGTCGGCAATCTCGTAGATGCGGTCGGCGTGGGTGATTTCTCCGCCGACTTTCTTCTGCTCGATGCCGACGTTCCAATAGATGTCGGTGGAGCTGAGTTTGTTGTTGTGCAGGTCGACGGCGATGATGTTCTTTCCTTGATGGAAGAGGCTGGCAGGCAGGTTGATGGTGCCTCGGTCGGGGTTGTTGGGGGCGTAGGTGGTGGCGAGGGTTGCGTAGGTGGAGGGGCCTTCGGGCATGAGGTAGCGGGCGGCTTCGATGCCGTTGACGTAGATGACCCATCCGTCGTCGGCGGCGTAGTTCATGGTGAACACGTCGTCGGGCGAGGGTTCTTCGTCGAGGGAGATGGTCTTGCGCAGGTAGTAGGTGGAGAGGTTCTGCCGGGTTTGCGTGGCGATGTCGCCCTTGCCGTAGCCGATGGGCTGAGGTCCGTGGCTCCATCCGTGAACGCTGGCGGCGGTCTTCCAGTCGGTGTCGTCGAGCGAGCCTTGGTCGTAGTACAGCCATTCGTCGCCTTGCTGGCAGAGTGTGACGTTGGTGGTGCCGTTGGTGCGCCAGCCTTTGAAGTTATAGCCTGCGGGAGCCGACACTTCGAGGGTGAAGGGTGCGAAGACGGTGCCGTCGAACTTGGCGAGGGGCACGTTGAGTCCGTTGAGTCGGAACTGCGCCTCGGGGATGTTGGCCCGCAGCTTCATGCTCATGCCGGTGCCGAGATCCATACATTCGCGCAGGGTCTGTATGCGTGTCTCGCGCTCGCTGCTGCTGGTCATGCGCGGTAGGAGCTCGTTGCAGCTGTAGATGGGGTCTTTTCCGTCCATGGCGAGGGCGGGTGCCATGAGGGTGACGAGGCTGTCGGCTACGGCTTGTGCGCGTTGGGGTGTGAACACGCTGCCGCCCATGAGACAGTAGGAGTCGACGAACTGTCGTTTGAACTGGTCGTTGGCGAGGCTGTTGCGGAAGATTCCCGCAACATCGTTGCCGTAGTTGCCGAGCAGCTGTGCGAGTGCGCGGGAGTTGCTGAAGCCCCAGTCGACGTCGAAGACCACCATGTGGAACTTTCCGTCGTCGCGGCTGCGGAAGCCCTTGGAGTTATTGTTGTTGTTCAGCCAGTCGGACGAGCCGATGTAGGTGATGGCGGCGAGGTAGTTGATGAACTCGTCGACGTCGACCTTCTGCCGGTATTCCTCATACTTGGCGTCGTCGGCGACTTGTGCCGAGAGGTTGAGCCACTCCTGGAACGAGGTGCGGTCGCCGCCTTTCTGGAAGTAGCCGTTGGAGTATTCGAAGGCGTCGATGTTGTCTTTGTCGTAGCCGTAGTTTGCCGAGGCGTAGAACTTGTTTGAGGGCTCGCGCAGGTTGAGCATGCCGATGTATTTTCCGTTGAAGAAGACGTGTGTGGGCTGCAGGTCCTGACAGTCGACGTAGATGCCCGAGGTGAGCAGCGTCTGCTGTATGATGGCGTCCTTGATGCGTCCGTGCGAAGGCGAGTCGTTGTCGTTGCCGCCGTTGCGCACGAGCAGCACCTTGTATTTGTTGTAGGGCTTGTGGGGGAAGAACTGGTGGTTGAACTGCTTTTGTCCTTCGTAGAGGTTGCGGGCCTTGAGCTTGAACGATGCGGGAGCATAGTGTCGGCTCCATCCGCCTGCCACGCTCATCTCGGCCTCCTGGTTGGCCACCATCTTGCCGTCGGCAGTGATGTATTCGAAGTTGACGGGTCGCTCCCAGTCCATGTTGATGTTGCTGTTGCGTCCAGAGTTTCGGGCGTTGATGCCGTTCACGCCGACGCAGTAGATGCCAATAGAGTCGCCGTAGAGGTTGTCGTCGGCTGTGCTGAGGGCGACGACGGGCAGGTAGTAGTCGCGGTCGCGCATGATGTAGGTGCGTGTGACGACGGGGCTGGGCAGCTTGCCTTTCTCGAAGAGTCGCATCCGCAGCGTGGTGGTCGAACTAATCTCGAGTTGTCCGCTACTGCACTCGACGCTTTCTGTCGTGGGCGTGGTGCCATCGGTGGTGTAGCGCAGGGTGGCTGTCGACGGATAGGTCACCGTGACGGTGAAGGGCGAGTCGAACAGCTTAGAGTCGGTGTCGACCGTGGGCGGTTCGAGGCGCAGGCTTGCAAAGTCGCTGTCGTTGTTCGACTTGTCGAGCGAGGGCTCGCCGGTGTAGGCCCACTCGTCGCCGCCGTCGGTGGTGCGGGCGTAGGAGCATCGCGAGATGGCTTCGGGGTATGCCATCTCGATGAAAGGCGTGCCCAGCTGGTCGCTGACGTAGAGCATGCCGCCCTCCTCGTTCAGGTTGAAGCGCACCTGCCGGTCGGCGGTCTTGCCATATTCGCCGTCGGCCTGGTTGTGGTCGAAGTAGATGGTCTTATAGCCTCCGGGCTTGATGACGCCGTAGTTCAGCGGCAGCATGAACTTCTTGAGATTGTCGGGGTCGTCGCTGAGGTAGATGCCACCGATGTTGATGGCATACTCAGTGGGGTTGTAGAGCTCGAGCCATGGGCCGTAGTTGAACGAGTAGTCGAGATATTGGTCGATGTTGCCCACCATGAGCTCGTTGGCGATGAGCGGACGGGGGTCGGTGGAGTCGTAGGCCTCGTGGGCATTGGGCGTGATGGTGAGACCGCAGTCGAAGAATTTTCCTCCCACGTTCTGCTTCTGACAGATGGCGATGACGTTCTTGCCGACGTTGAAATAGGAGGCGGGCAGGTCGAAGTCTTCGGTATTCTTGTCGACGGTCCAGTTTTCGGCAGTCTTGATGAAGTGACCGTTCACGTAGAGCACGTAGGAGTCGTCGTGCGCCAGCTTCAGCGTGTAGCCGCTGGTGGGCAGCACCTCGTCGAGGTTGAACGTGCGTCGAATCCAGTAGTTGTTGTTGTCGCCGCCCGGCCAGATGGTCTGCACCTCGGGAATGAATCCGCTGTTGCCGACGGGCATCGTCGTGTCGTCCCACATCGAGTCGTCGAAGTCGGGCATCGTCCAGTCCAGGCTCTCCTGCAAGCCCGTCAGCTGCGGTCCGTTGATGCGCTGACCGTTGGGCGCATAGTAGGTCTGAATGTAGAAAGGTTGAAAAGTTGAAAAGGTGAAAAGTTGAAAAGGTGAAAGGTTTTCGGCGGCGGCGGACTTGTCGACGAGCGACATTGCCGCAACGTCGACCGTCGTGCCGTCGCCGTTGCCGCCCAGCAGCAGCACCAGCTTCAGGTTGTCGCAGTCGATGCCCGTGATGTCGTCAATCGCGATGCTCGTCGCCCTGCCTATGCGCAGCGTCACGTCGCGGCTCAGCAGCGAGCGGTCGTCGCTCTCGCACAAGTCAATCCTTGCCTTGCGCAGCGTACCCGTCGAGACCGTCAGCTTCATCTCCAGCCGGTAGCTGTGGTCGCTCAGCAGCCTGATGGGCGTGCAGAGCGCCACGCGAGCCTGCGAGATGTCGGAGGTGGCCTGCGGCAGGCTCACCGCGAAGCCGTCGGCCTCGCCCGTCGAGCAGAGCGCCGGCCACGACCCGTCGAAGTTTCGTCCCGGGTTGAACATCGTCTTACCCACCCACGGCGTGACGTAGCCCAGTTCCAGATGAGAGATGGAAGGCGACGAGGGATTATCGTCGTCCCCCTTCGCCTTCATGTAGAGACCGCAGTCGGCCAGCGACCCGCCAAAGTTGTTGTGCGTGTGCACCGCCACGACGTTCACCGAGCCGTCGGTCTTGATGAGCGCCTTCTGCGCATCGGTCAGCCTCACATATTCGCCGGCGTTCCAGCCGTCGGCAATAGCCTTCACCAGCACGCCGTTGATGTACCACTCCGCCGGAGCATCGTCGTGACAGCACGCCAGAAAGACGTCGCCGTCGAGCCCCCTCGTCGTGGTGAACGAGCGTCGCAGATAGACGTCGCCCATCACGTTGTCGTCGGCCCACACGAAGGCGTCGCGGCCAAACGTCGCCGCCAACGACCTGTCGCAGAAGGGAGCCGCCGCCGTGGTCCAGTCCTCGCCCGAGCTGGCCGTGGAGTAGGCCAGTGCAAACCACTCGTTGCCGCCCGCGTCCTTCGCCGGCGAGCCCCACACCTGGTTGTAGAACTGGCTGTTGTTGCCCTCATAGTAGTTCATGCCCGAGTTGAACACGCACACCTCCGCCGTCCACTCTGCCGAATGGTTATAGTAGGAAGACGGCAGAATCTCGATGTCGGCCCCAGCCTCGGCAATGCCCTGCGCCTTTGCGGCAGCCATCGTCGCCGCCACGAATATAAAAAGCAAAAATCTTCTTGTCATGGTCATGTCACGAAAAAAAAGTATTCCGATTAGGTTTCTATTCGTTTTCTTCAACCTGCAAAAATACAGCTTTTCCCTTATAAAGCAGCCGTTTTTATCTTTTTTAACTCAACACGGGCGGAGTGTCACTTTGTGAGAACACGATTCTCACAAAGTGAGAAACCGATTCCCACAATTTGAGAAACGGTTTCTCACTTTGTGGAAATCGGTTTCTCAAAACGGAGTATTGATTTTGAGAAAACCCTCACGTCGTTTTATTCGTCGTCCTCGTCCTCGTCGATGGTATCGGAGAGGAGCACCGTCTGCCGATACTCGGTAGGTGTCATGCCGTATTTCTGCGAGAACAACCTGTAGAGCGTTGCCACCGATGGAATGCCGCAGTCGTTGGCTATCGACTCAACCGTGTAGTTGGGTTGCTCTTTCAGCATCTTCGCGGCCTCTTCCAGCCGCAGGTTGTTGATGTATTTTGAATACGACGTGCCGGTGAACTTCTGGAACATGGGCGAGAAGTTGTTTCTCGGGATGTTGTACTTCTCGAGCAATGTGGTGCGCGTGAGCGTGGGGTCGAGAAACAGTTTCTTTTCAACAATGTCGTGGTTCATTCGGGCAAACTTCTTGCGCTCCTGATATTCGGTTATCGACTCCATCGACTTTCTCGGTCCGGCACATGCGTCGGCAATGCTTTCCTGAAGCGCAGCCTCCCCCAATCCCTCCGAAGGGAGGGGGGATGCAAACGTACTGCCCGACTGTTCTCCCCTCCCTTCGGAGGGGTCGGGGGAGGCTGGAGCTGTTTGATAGGCAGCTCTTCTCACCCTCATCAACTCGTCGATGGTCTTCACCAGTGAGAGGTTTTTCTTCCTGATGATGCGGTTGTAGTGCATGGTCCTGAGCGAGATCAGCGAACTCATAATAATGATGATGGCTACGATGACAAGCACGTTGACCAGCCTGTAGGTGTGCTTCCGATGTTGCTTGTCGAGCTCGGCAATATAGGTTGTGTAGTTGGCCGACATCTCGTCGACGGCACTCAGCTCGCCCAATCGCGTGAGCTCCTCGTTGGCTTTGTCCATCAGTCCGTAGTAGTTAATCGCTTCTTTGTAAAGACCTTTTTCGGTGTATGCCCTTGCCATGAGCCTGTAAATCGTGACGCAGACCGGATTGAGCGTGTCGCCGACGGCAGCCAGATGGTCGAGCCGCTGATGGCCGAAGCGAATGACGTCGTCGTAGAGCCGTTTCTCGAAAAGATAGTATTCAATGCTTTTGTAGTCGTAGATGTAGATGTGCTGCATCGAGAGAAACTTGTTGTACCACTGCGTGGCCTCCTCTTCGTGGCCGATGCGCTGCAATGTGATGGCACGGCAACCGTAGTACTCTTTCAGGTACACCTCATAGGGAAAGGCTATCGACTGCTGACCGCCAGGCCGCTGAGCAAAGAAAGCCTCCATTTCCTTCAGCGTGGCAAGAGCCCTGTCGGGCATGCGATCCTTTTGCAGCATCTTCAGAAAGTTGTTGTTGAAATACATCAGGTAGTTGGTGCTCTCGCTCCCGCCCGCATGTTTCATCATGTCAATGGCCTGCTTCATCAGTTTGTATCCCTTTTCGGTCTCGCCGCTGTAGTACGCAATTTTTCCTTTGAAAAACGGCACGGCAGCCAGATAGGCTTTGTTGCCTACTCGCAATGCCGAAGTCTCAAAATCTTCGATGGAATGGGCAATTAATGAGTACTCCTCCATGCGGTCGAACGAAAGCATGAGCATGAATTCCATCCTCATAAGCAGGTTCAGACTGTCGCGGACATTCGTATCGTTGATGACACGCTTGTAGTATTTCTGAGCCTCAAAATAGTTACCCTGACTGAAACTGATGTCGCCCTTTATGGCATTGAGCCGATGTGCGGGCAGACCCTTTGCCAGCTTCATACCTTGCAATGTGGTGTTTATATTTTTGTCGTTCGACGCGACGGGCTCTCGGGCAAACGTCGTATTCAAAAAAATACTTTGCAATATGATGAATGTTATCATGAAACAAGTTCTTTTCATTATTTTTCCTTTCTGAGTTTATTAATTAGTTACAAAAATGTTGATTCAAAAATTTTACCTTTTCTTATCTTATGCAAAGATACGATTTTATTTTTGTTGAAAAAAGTCTTTGTGTCGTTTTGCAGTCGGCTTGTTGTCGAAAAAAGTCACGCAGTGCATAAAAAAGTACCTGCATAAACAACGGAAGAGGAACTGTCACAGCCCCTCTCCCGCATAAATGCTATCCTGAAACATAAAATGACTTATGGCGTCTTTACTTCAAGTGCTAATTCCTCTGAATCTATTGACACCATTTCAACAGTAGGGAAAATGTAAACTTTTTCATAACAATTAAATTAAATCCATCTTTAAAAACACTTAAAACTCTTGAAACTCTTGAAAACTTTCAGGATGGCAGATGCAAAGGTAAAACGTCGGCAGTATGGCGTTTTTTGTAGCCACACCGCCGACGAGGCTCAAGTGAGTATGTAGATGTAGGATAGTACGCACAACATCACGAAACACACAACGGTAAGCAGGAGGAAAAACCCTCGCTGAGCCATATCAAGCCAGCGATTTATTTTCATCTGCCTGTAGTATTCCTCTCTTGCATCTCGTGTTTTCATAATTTTAATTTTTTTCTTAATTCCACAATGAAAATTTTACAGGGAATTCCTCTTCGTCGTCTTCGAAAACGAAGTCCTTTGCGTCTATGGGCATGTCGGGGTCGTAATCGCCTCCAATACCCGGGCTGGCGGTAATCATGAGATTTGCCAATTTGAACTTCATCTTCTCTGCCAATGGCTTAACATATTGTTTCTTTTCCATAATATAATTTTGAATGTATTTTTTGTTTATTTTATTTTACCACAATCTTTTTTCCTTTATAAATGTAAATGCCTTTCTTGGATGAAGGATGAGCTGACACTTTCCTGCCTTGCAGGTCGTAGACGTATTTGCTCTCCTCTCCCTTTGTAGAGTGGTCGGGGGTGAGGCTCTCTATTCCTGTCGTTGAATTGTCATCAAACGTAATGACGACCTTTGCGCCCGACGGCAGTGGGCCAACCTTCATATAGGCCTTATGAATGGGGAAGTTTGCAAGCGTTGAGGTGATGGGGCGGAAGACACCACCCTGCATCACATAGATGGGCTCGCTTTCGGTAGCTGCAACATTGGTAGCCGGGTTGATGTTCACACCAGTCATGATGTTGCCCGTGACGGTGTAGGTCTGGTCATCCTGCTCGCCAATGGTGTAGTAGAAGTCTTGTGGTGTGGCATCGAGGTCGAGCACTTTCAGCAATACGCCGGTATTGGCCGGAACATAAGCCTGTGAGCTGTAGCCGCCGTTTTCGTCGATGCTGCTCATGCGGATTCTGTATTCGCTGTTGCCGTAGTCGCCGTGTCCTTGCAGGAATCCTGTTTCGGCTGCTACGAATGCGGCTATCTCTGCATTGCTGTTTTCGGCAAGGTAGTCGGAGAAATCGGTGTCGAACTCGCGCGAGAAGGTGGCGTATTTTGTTTTGATGTCAGCGCCGGGAATGCGGTAGTCCAACTGCGAGGTGAAGTCGAAGGGGCTGGGCTGATAGGTGTGGGTGGCACGGTCGTAGGTGGTCTTGGTCCATGCCTGCCGGTAGGTGTCGAGGGATGTTTTCTTGACGTAGATGTTGGTGGTGGCGGCAAACTCGTTGTAGTTGTTGCCTGTTTCGTCGAGTTCGAAACGGGTGGTGGCGAGCATGCGACTGGTGGGGTTGGGCTGGATGAAGAAGACTTTTTCTATGGTGCTGCTGCCGGTGTCGATGTCGGTCATGAAGGCTTTGGCTCCGATGTATTCAACGTTGTTCTTCACGACTACTTCGTGTACGCTGGCTGTGGTGTTCTGGAAGGCGTAGTCGCCGATGAGGGCGACGTTGTACTGGAGGTTCTTGGGGTTGTCGGTGGTTGTCTCGGTGGGCACGACGAAGGTGTAGTCGCGGTTGCCTGCGGCGAGCAGGCTGACGGCGTTGTCGGACACGGGCAGGTATTCGTTGCCGTCTTGGAGGAAGGAGGTGCCTACGATGCGGAATTTCTGGTAGTAGGGTAGCGACTGGAAGGCGGCTTGGAGGTGCGGGCGGACGTAGGTGTCGATGTTGGGGAACATGTCGGGTGCTACGTTGGTGCCGTCGTCGAAACTCATGGAGTTGGGCTCCTGGTCGATGTTGGCAGGGTCGATGACCTCGTCGCTGAGGAAGGTAATGGTGTTCAGATTAGTGCAAAGTCCGAAGGCACGTTTGCCGATGGCTGCCACCTTGTTGGGAATGATGACATTCTCCAGTTTGGAGCAGTCATAGAAGGCGTAGTCGCCTATCTTAGTGATGGAGGGCGGCAGGAGGGTGAACTTGCTGTTGGCTTTGCCCGGGGGGAAGAGCACGAGGGTTTCCTTGTCGGCTGTGAGCAGGTAGCCGTCGAGGCTGGAGTAGACGGTGTTGTCTTTGTCGACGGTGATGTTGTCGAGGTTTCGACAGTGTTTGAAGGCTTCGGGGCTGACGTTGGTGACGTTGGCGGAGAGGTTGACTGCTGTCAGAACCTCACAGTTGCGGAAGGCTTCTTTCTCGATGGTGGTGACGC